>NZ_JBHUYJ010000071.1:5292-39408 GCF_042668715.1 Streptomyces sp. NPDC057271 | reverse complement strand
AACAAGGACCTCGACAATCCTCATTCTCGCTGGTCAGAGGCACTTTCTTCTTGCCTGACCACCCGTCGGACAGCCCGCTTCATGAAAGCGCGAGGCTAAGTACCATCAGCGCAGTGGGGGACACTCGCAGCGCCCTCGCCCGTTGCTTCGGGACGAGGCGGTCACTGCCCAAGGCCTCACGGCCACGCTTCCGCCGCCGACGGACGACATCAAGCAGCGTGTCTGAGGTTTCTGGTGGTGGGTGATGTGGCATACGCGTGCCTGATCGACCGCCGCACCCGCCGTCGTGGCTGACATTCGTTGGCTGAGGCTCAGGCACACGGGACCCAGACTTCTCCCACGCTGTTCCGGGACGGATTGCGCCTGCCACTTGCGGGCCTGATCGTGCGGGGAACCACGGGGGATGGCGGGGACCAGAGCGCCGGCCAGTCAGGTGGCGTAGCTGCTCCGCCGCAGCTCAGCCCAGCGACTACCCCTGTAAGACCCAAGCTTCCCAAGCTAAGGGCTCAGGCGCCGTCACAACCTGCCGGCCGTCGTGGCTTGCTCTGGTTAACGGCACAGGCAGCGTGGCTCAGGCCGATGGGGGTGGAGCGAGGCATACGCGCGCCTGGTCGGCCAGCGCACTCGCCATCGTGGCGGACTGTCGTCGGCTGAGGTGCAGACAGCGCGAGGGGTGCTCTCTGCAGTCGATGCGCGGCAGCCGGGCCGACATAGCGTTGCGGGGAGGGGAGCCCAGGTTGGTGCTTGGGCTCCCCTCCCCGCTTGGAAGGGCTGTCCTCAGCCGGCGCCGTTTCGCGTCGGCTCCCTCAGATCCGCTGCGGTTCACTCACCGCCAAGAGGTGACCGCGGCTGGTCGCGACACGGAGGGCGTCACACAGGGCCCCGGTCAGTTCCGCCGCCAGGCGTCGCGTCTCGTCCGGGGCCGCGTCCGGGTCGTCGAGGGTTTCCGCGGCCTGTTCCAGCAGATCGGCCGCCGCGCCGAGTTGGGCCGCTTCGATGTTGTCCGCCAGGCGGGACATGTAGCTGCCCCGGTCGTCGGTGCTCAGGTAGCAGGGCTTACCTTCGGGACCCGCCCACGGGAGAAGCCGCAGTTCGTTCGGCGTCGTCATGCTTGGGTCTGCCTCTCGTCGATCACGTGGTGTGTGGTGAAGACCGCGTCGACGCGGTCTCTTGGGAAGGCCAGGAGCGCGGCTTCGACCACGCGGCCGGTGGAGTCGGTCGCGATGCGGGTGATCGCGAGGACGACCGCCGTGGGACTGATCCGGAGTGCCGCGGATTCATCCGGCGTCGCGGGGCGGGCGCACACCGTCTCCCGGACAGCGGCCGGCGGAGGACCGAGGACGGCGAATCTTGTGACCGCCTCTTGGCCCGCGAAGTCCTCGTCGAGCACTCCGACCGGAGCCAGGTCACGCGGCAGGTAGATACGGGCCAGCCCGTGCGGCGACTCCTCTTCGAGGCTGAGGCAGAAGTACTCCGCGAGAGGACTGCCCGTGGGCACCTTCAGGAGAGTCGTGAGGTGCCCGTCAGCCTGAACGGTGTTGCTGCGGACCGTAACGCGTAAGGCCGGGCCGGCCGCGGTCCACGGGTCCAGCGTTCCCCAGCCGCCGACGTACATGATCTTGCGGAGGGGGCGGCGGACGAAGTTGCCCTTTCCGTGGATCTTTTCGACGAGGCCTTCGCCCTGGAGCATCGCGAGAGCATGCCTCAGCGTCATTGTGCTGACCGCGTACCGGTCGGCCAGGACGGTTTCGGAAGGAAGACGTTCGCCGGGTTGCATGCGGCCGCTCGTGATCTGGTGGCGCAGATCGTCGGCGATGTCTTGGTGGCGGGAAGGCATGGGCCCAGTCACCGCCTTCTCAGTGTCCGCACGGCGACGAGCCGCGTGCGGGTATGTATGGTCAGCAACTCGCCCGATTCGAAGACCAGTTGCTTCGCCCCCTGGGGAAGTTGGAAGAGGTCTCTCACCCGGCAGGCACGGCCGCCGAGTTGGATGATGTCGCCGCGCTGCACGGTGGTCGCGGTGACCTCGATGTTGGAGACCAGCGCGCCGCCGAAGGCCCGGTTGCTCACTGCGTCACTCCCCTGGGCGTGGGCTGGCCAGGCACCAAGTGGCACGGGCAGTCGCACGCTTCGTAGATCACCGGGAGGTCTTCCGGCGCGGAGGCAGGGGAGGACTCCGCGCAGGCGAGGTGAGTACCGATCCGGCAGGCGGTCGAGCGGTAAGGGACGGACGAGGTCTCCGTGAGGTGCGGGTGTCGACGAGGCGGCATCAGCGGACCCCCGCCAGGGCCGACCAGGCGTCGGCCGGCAGGTAAGGGGCGACAACCACCGCGCGGGTCCGTACGCGGCTTTCCCAGGCCAGCACGTACGGGCGGACGAGCGCGACGTCCTCCCCCTTGAGCACGGGTCGATGAGCCACCGCATCAGCGGAGGCCCGGCTCAGGACGGGGGTCAATACGTCAACGGGGGCGGGAAGGAACGCCGGAGGAGTGGAGGGCGTTAACGGGCGGCGGTGCCTGCCCCTTGTGGAGGTCCGCACCCTGGTGATGGAGAGGGCACGGCGGATACGATTGAGCACGCTGTTCAGCTCCTATCGCTGATGGCCCGGTCCCCCGACATCGCCCGTCGCGGGGACCGTTTGCGTACGACCGCCCAAAGGGTGCGGCCGTTCAAGCTGGAGGCGAGGAGCCCGAACCGATCGGCCTCCGCCACCACGTCCAGGGCCTCCCGCCATGTCTCGGCGGAGACCGATTCCGGCACCTCCGCTTCCACCGACGTGTGCCGGGGGTGTTCCTCCACTCGCGTGAGCAGCCCAAGGGCGGACAGCCGGGCGGCGATGGCCGCCGCGCTAACTCCCGAAGCGGGCACAGGGCAGCCTCCGTCACCGGCGATCACTTTGAGTGAAGCTAGTTAACTAGATTAGAGCTAGTGGACTAGATTTCCCATATGCCTGAGCAGCCGCCCTATCTCCGCGTCGCCGACGAACTCCGGCGGCGGATCGTGGAGCACGTGTGGGAGCCGGGAGATCGCCTGCCCTCCCGCGCCCAGATCGGCCAGGAGTACGGCGTGGGCGAGAACGTGGTCCGCCGAGCCCAGGAGTTGCTGATCTCTCAGGGCGTGTTGGAGGGCCGGGCCGGTTCGGGTACGTACGTCGCCGAGCCCCGGCAACGGGTGCGGGTTGTCCGGTCGTCGGCAAGGGAACAGCCCAGCGGTTCGCCGTTCCGTGCGGACATGAAGGCGGTCGGCAGGCAGGGCGATTGGGAGAGTCGGACGGACGCCAAGGTGCCGGCTCCGGCGGAGATCGCGGCGCGGCTCGGGATCGCCGAGGGCGAGCTGTGCGTCCGTACGACGTACGAGTTCCTGGCGGACGGCAGGCCGGTGCAGTTGTCGACGAGTTGGGAGCCGTACGACCTCACGGCCGGCACGCTCGTCGTCCTCCCCGAGGGAGGGCCGCACGCTGGAGCGGGCGTCGTGAACCGCATGGCCGCGATCGGCATCACGGTCAGCCATGCCGTGGAGCAGCCGGAGCCCAGGCAGGCGACCGCCGAGGAGGCGTCGCTACTGGGCATCCAGAAAGCCGCGCTCGTTACGCACATCCGGCGGACGTACTACAGCGACGACGGGCGGCCCGTGGAGACGGCGGACATCGTGGTGCCCGCGGCTCACTGCGAGATCGTCTACGAGATCCCGATCAACCGGTAGCACCGCTTGGAGTCCGCCCTGTGGCCGAGAACGCCGCGTCCTGTCCCGAATGCAGCCAGCCCATGAAGTCCGGCGGTCTCGTGCTGTCCAGGCGGGACGAAGACGGTCGGAGGACCTGCCGGTCTCTGTGGCGGTGCCCCGATCGGCACACGTGGTGGCAGTGGGCGGACCGGCCGGAGGAACCGTTGGAGGTCTGCCCAGTTCCGGAGCTGTTTCGGTGACATCCAACGTTGACATCAACGAGGCCGGACGGCGGCACACAGCAGCACCCCCACGCAACCGCCGGACCAGCCGACGACGGCCCCAGGCGCGGGCGTAGATCGAACTCCTAAAGCGGGTGTCGCAGGTTCGAATCCTGCCGGGGGCACCAGTTCAGAAGGGCCTCACCTCCGGATTCTCCGGAGGTGAGGCCCTTCTGACATCCACGTTCATGGTGATGCTGATCTGGCGGTGCCCGAGGATCTCCATCACAAGACGAGGCGCGACGCAGCGGCGGCCCTGGCCCGCTGGTCGTTTTGCCGCATCCGGCGCCAGCGGAGGGGCGCGATGCACATGGCGGGCAGCGGTACGGCACGACGGCGACGCCCCTTGGGATCATCGTCGTACAGGACACCCCGGCGGCGCTGGATCTGCCGGCGGACGTGGAGGACGCGACGGTCCAGGTCGACGTCGGCCCAGCGGAGGCCGATCAGCTCGCCCCGGCAGACGGTTTCCTTGCTGTTGCTCAAGGCGCATCTATGGGCTCGTACAGAACGTCGGTCCTGAGAATTGTTTTCGTACCCTCAAGAAGCGGGGCCGAGTCGTGAAGCGTCCGATGCCAGAAGAGGAGCGCATCGCCCGGTTCGGGGCGGTGGGCGCTCAATATTTCCTCAGGCTCTGCGAGCCGGGGCCAGTCCGAGAAGTCGCGTTGCGCAAAGGGAAGGTCGTTCTGCTTGTCGGCGATGAACCGCGTTTCTCCGCCCACTGCCTCATACGACAGGTAGACGACGACCGTCAGGTGAGTTCGCGTTCCATCGGGGGCGAAATAGGGTGAATCGTAGTGCGGGACAAGCAATCCGCCGTGCTGGTACGTGATGAAGCGCATACGCGGATTGACGGCCGCCGGCTTCCAGAGCCTTCCGTCCGAATCCGTCGGATCGTCCGGTCCTACTTCAAACGGCAGAAACGTCCGCAGCCTGCGGTAGAACTCTGCCGCCAAGACTTCGGAGTCAGCCGTGGCACGGAGATGAGCGACCGGATCTCCCTCTGCATAGTTGGCGGCAATGCCGTCCAGACCCACCGGCGCAAAGCGCTGGGCATCCAGTTCGGCCGCGAATACCTCCACTTCGGCCGGAGTGAGGAAATGGCGAATCACCCTGGCGTCGACGTGCGGGATCTTCGACTCGGTCGGGGCCCATGAGCCATCGGCGGATATTCGGCTCAGCGCTTCCTCGGAGAGGTCGAAGGGATTTACCGGCATTCCGAACATGCTCACTTTTCCGTCCTGAGGTCATTGTCGATGCCACCGTGGCCGTGGCCCCAAACGTCCAGAACGGCCGCGGGCGGCACAGCGAGGTGAATGGCGGGACTGTCGGCCATGTACTTGTGTGCGTTGAATCTGTGGAGGTACTCCGAGCGCGCTGCCGGTTCCCCGAGTTCAAGGTGGGCGTATTCCGGCCAACTCTTTTTGTGTGATTCTCTCTCGCCGGACAGGATCGTGAGCCGTTCCGGACAGAGCTCGACGAAGTCGCACGAGGCCCCGAAGGCGACGGAATCGAGGCTGTTGTGCCGCAGGTGCCCGTTCAGCACTCGACACTTCTCGCGAACGTGGTCGGCCGCTTCGAACGCTCGGACTGAGCGAATTCCGGAAAGGAGCGGCGGACCGGAGAGCAGGGATCGCACATCAGGGATCAGGCGCTGGGGTGCCGCAGCGTTGAAAAGGCGATCGCCTTGTGCTGATCTCTGCCGGTGGTCCGGTGGCAGGCGGCCGCCGGGCGGCTGGTGCGCTCGCCGGCATGGCTCCGGGCCCGTGCTCGACGTCCCGGCCGTGCGCACGGCGGCGGATCGAGGCCCCTGGAGTCAATGCCCGCAGGGAGCGGGGGCCACTGAGCGATTATCGTCACGGTGACGATATTAGGCTGGGGTGAACCCCCAAAGCAAGCAGGACGTCCCCGACGCGACGGAAGGGGGCGGGAGGCGGGGCGGAACCGGCTCAGGAGACCACCGATGCGCGCTGGGCCCGGTGAAGTGGACCGTCGCCCAGTGGCCGCCGACCAACGGGAAACTCCTGACTCGGCCGAACTCCCCCTTCGGATCCGGCTGGGACGCGCCGTGGCCGCGGACGATCCACTCGTCCCTTGCCGGCCCCTCCCGGCGGCTTCTCCGCAGCGGTCGTCGTCGGCCGGGGTGCCGAGCGTGCTCTCCGGCACAAGCTCGACATCGTGCAACCGGACCGCGGTCATGTCACGGCTCCCTTGCTCCGACCATGCAGGTAGGTGAGCGCGCTCCCCGGTCACGGTCGTAGGGATGCCGGGCACGGACGGCGAGTTGGGTCGCGGCAACAGTGACCAGGCGGACCCCGCGCAGGTCGGCCCCCAGGAAGTCGTAGCGAAGACCCGGCCGTCGATCACGGAGGATGCACCGATGCCCCGTAGGAACGTGACCGAGGCCGATACGGGCGAGCGTGGCATGCTCCGAGGGCCGCACTCCTGGGTGGGGGTGCGGCCCTCGCGGCGGGGCGAGTTCGGCCTCACGTCTCGTTGCCCGGGCCTGCGCTGCTGATGAGGGCGATGAGGACGAGGATGATGCCGGTGAGCTTGATGATGTCTTCGGCGGGCCAGCCGGAGTTGAAGCCCAGGACGAGGGCGACAGCAGTGACGTAGGGCCAGGTCTTGCGGGTCGGCTTGGGCAGGTTCGCGGGCATGGATGCCTCCCGGCAGTTCGGTCGTTGAGTGACCTCAGAGTGCGGGGGCATGAAATTGTTCGGTCACGGCTGGATCCGTCGTCGCAGGTGGCCGGTTGAAGATCGAGGACAACGAGGGGTTGTCCGGGGGCGAATCGTGCGCGAGGGGGCGGGATGCCGAGACCGCTGAGCAGCCTGAAAGGGCGGACACCACAGGCCAACGCGCTCGCCCAGTGGGTGCGCGGGGTGACGCAGCACGTCCAGGTTCGCGACCTGGCGATGATGTTCTCGTACTCCAGGTCGACATGGACGGCGTTGCGCAACGGCACGAAGAACGTGTCCGGGAAGATGGTCGACGAACTCGTCGACGAACTCGTCGAACCGCACCTGCGGGAGACAGCACGTCAGACCGGTCACCGGCTGCGGCGTGAAGCTGAACAGGCGGAGAAGAAGCTTGAGGAGAATCTCAGAGCCGACGAACCGCGACCTCACCCCGCCAGGCGCGGAGACGTGGAAAGCGTGCTGCTGCGCCTGGACGACGCCCGTATCCAGCAGCTGGACGCCATGCACAAACTCGCCGAGGCGAAGAACCGCATGACGGAGCTGGAGACCATGGTCTCCTTCCTGCAGGACAAGTGTGTGCAGCTGGCGGCCGAACGCGACCGGGCCCGTGAAGAGGCGCATGCCGAGGTCGAGCAGCTGCAGCAGGCCCTGGAACAGTCCCAGGCGCTCCACGAGAAGGCCGGGCTCCATCTCAAGCACGCCCGCCGGGCTTCC
Organism: Streptomyces sp. NPDC057271; assembly: GCF_042668715.1. Taxonomy (NCBI): domain Bacteria; kingdom Bacillati; phylum Actinomycetota; class Actinomycetes; order Kitasatosporales; family Streptomycetaceae; genus Streptomyces; species Streptomyces sp. NPDC057271. Next base: position 32,048 of record NZ_JBHUYJ010000071.1, on the reverse strand, counting down.
GACTACGCCTACGAGCTGCGTGTCGCGGCCGAGGAGAAGGTGTCCGAGGCGAAGGCCGCCGCCCGGCAGGCACTGCGGCGGGAACCTGTCACCGACACCACCGGCACCGACCTGCCGGTGACGCCGGAAGCCGCCCGGACGGTCCTACCCCCTGTCGACCTCATCTCCGAGGCACTCGACCGGGCCGCGGCCGGCCTGGCGAGGCAGGATCAGGGGCTCGACGAACTCCGCGACGGCCTGGGCCTGGCCCCACCCGAACCCTCCGCCGGCACACCCCAGGTGATCGTCGGAACGGTCCTCGAACCCGCGGTCCGCACGACACCGCACTCCGCGCGGGAGACGGACCGGCCGGGGGAGGCGGCCGGCGTTGTCCACGCCACCGGCACGGACAACGCCGACAACACCCTGACCGGCGAAGACATGCTGAGTCGCTCCGATTCCCTTGGCTCGCTGCTGGAGAAGGCCCGTACGCCGAAAGGCATCGGCTCCGCCATGAGCGTCCTCCGCGAGCGGGCCGGGAGCAAGGAGTGGACGTGGGAACGGATGGTGGTGGCGGTGGACAGCGCCGCGCTGCTGTCCGACTCGGAAGCCGCGGTGCGGCGAATGAAGACGTGGTTCGACGGCACGAAGCTTCCGGAGCCCCGCTTCCAGTGGCGCCGATTACTGAATGCCCTCGGCGCGACCCCCGCCGAGATCGACGAGTTCGTCGCCGCACACATGCGTGCCAGCACGTTCGTCCACAACCGCCTGCGGCGGCTGCTGGTCGTGATGATCTGGGTGACCGTGCTCACTTACGATCTGCTGGCAGGAGTAGCGATGGGCGCCGCCTTCGACGCCGCGAAGGATGCGACGAACGGCAACGTGGTGCTCGCGATCATGCTGATTTCTCTGGGTGTCGTCATCGCGGCGCTGCGCGGGCTCGGCAGTGCGACGGGGGGCCTGCGCATCAGACCGATCTGGCTCGTACCCGCATCCTTCTACGCATGGCTTGTCGGCGCCGTCATCGTGCGCTGGACCGTCCCTGGTTTCGGTCTCGCCATCGCCGGAGCCGTGGGACTGGTGTGAGCTGTCGGATGCCCGAGGGCGTATCCGGGCGAACGCGACGGCGGGGCAGGCCGGGGCGGGGCGGGAGGCTGCGGGCGCCGACCGAAGGCGGGATTGTCCGCGATGCCTGCGGACGACGTGAACAACCCCTTGACCAGCTCGAACACCGTCACATCAACGAGGCGTCGGGGCGAGTCGGGTGGACAGGGGACTCGTGCTCGCCGGGGCGATCGGCGAAGTTCAGGCACCGCCCGAACCGTCCTTACCGGACGACGACGTTGTGCGCCGGGATGATCGTGGGCCGCACGTCGGTATGGCCGAGGTCGGCCAGGATCGGGCCGAACGTCTTCGCGTGGGCTTCGAGGGCTTCCGCGCTCTCCCAGACCTCCGTCACACGGAACCCTCCGTCGACCGGACCCGCCGCGTGAGAGACGAGACCTGTGGTCGGCAGATCTGCGAACTGCGTGAAGCCCTGCCCACCGGTCACGCGTTCGATGACTGCGTCGTAAAGCTCCTGTCCGGCGTCAGGGAAGTCGAAGGTGACGATGATGGCCATCCGGATGCCCCTATCTCGGTCCGCCGCGTGGCTGCGGCAACATCCGCGATCCTAGCGTCCGGTGATCGCGCGTGTGCACAGAGCGACGAACCGCTCGGCCGCCGCCAGAGCAGGGCGATCATCGGGAGCCCTCGGTGCGCCGGCTTCAGGGACCGGCTGTTCGGGGTCTGCCGGTTCGCCGAGCCGACATCCACCGCCGACATCGACGACGTCGGACCCCGGCGCCTTCGAGCATCCCCCGGCGGCAGGACGGTGGTGCCGGCAGCGGGCCCGCTGGGCCCACCCGGCCGAACTCCGAAGCGGGTGTCGGAGGTTCGCATCCTGCCGGGGGGCCGCCGATGGTGGGAGTTTCGGTCTCGGCGCGGCACGCTCAGAAGAAGGTCCTGAAGCGGGTGGAGTCGCCGGGCAGAGGCAGGGCGTGGGCCGGTTCGAAGGGGCGTGTCGTGCTGTTGCGGCCGGAGTAGGAGGCGGCGCCTGCGGGGCCGACGGCGTAGAGGTCGGCCACGCCCTTGCTGTTGCCGCCCGCCGGGATGATGTGGGTGTACTTCTGCCAGCCGCCGCCGACCTTGCGGCGGGCGGTGAACGTGCCGTCGCCCTTGCCCAGGTAGAGCCAGAGGGTTCCCGCGGTGTCGCGGGCCAGGAGGTCGCCACCCGCAGCCCCCGCGATGTTGCCCGGGGCCGTGAGCAGGTTGTAGACGCCCCAGCCGCCACCGACCTTCTTACGGGCCTTGAACGGGGACTTGGCATCCCCCGTCGAGGCGTAGAACCACAGCACACCCGACGTGTCCGTGGCCAGAAGATCGCCACGGCCGTCACCGTTCAGGTCGGAGCCACCCGTGATCTTGTTGTAGACCTGCCAGCCACCGCCGATCCTCGTACGCGGGAGCGGCTTCTGCCTCTCGCTCTGGTGGAGCCACAGCACACCGTCGCGGTCGCGGCCGACGATGTCGTCCGCCGCCGAGCCGCCGAGGTCGCCCGGGGCGGCCATCAGCGTGTACGTGTTCCAGCCCGTGCCCAGGACGTCCGGCTTCGGGTCGCGCACGACCGGCGGGCAGCCCTCCTCGTGGCAGTCGGGGCTGTTGCCCATGGCCCGCAGCTGACTGATGTCGTACGCGGAGAGGTTGCCCGAGCTGTCGCGGACCAGCGCGTCCGCGTGGGCGTTGTCGTTGAAGTCGCGCGGCGCGGTGCCACGGTCCACCGTGGTCGTACCGGTCTTCACCGCCGCGGGGCCCACCCCGGACGCCGGGAGGGCGGTCATCTTCCAGGTGTACGCGCCGTTGTAGGCGCCGATCACCTGGTCGAGGTACCCGTTCCAGGTGATGAAGGTGTCGTAGTAGCTCCAGAGCGACACCGTGCGGCCGGTCGCCACGTGCGTCAGGTCCAGCGAGACGCCCAAGTCCGAATCGCTGGTCTGCCAGGTCACACGGCTGTCGGTGCCGTCGAAGCGGTGCACGCTCGGAACATGCGCCCGCTCCAGGACCAGTTCCAGGGGCCGCTGCCCGTCCGCGATCATGGGGGCCACCGGGGTGCCGCTCGTGTCGAGCGAGAGGTGGAAGAGTCCTCGGCCTTGCGCGAAGGTGCCGCCGGCCAGCAGGAGCGTGCCGTCGCCGAGCGGAGTGCCCTGATTCGCGAGGTCGAGGAGCGGGATCTTCCGGTCGTCCTTCAGCGACTTCAGGACGATGGGCCTGTTCGGGTACGTGACCCCGTCGACGACGAGATCGGGGCCGCCCGTGATCGCCAGCCAGTCGCCGCCCAGGACGATCTGTGCCCGGTAGGGGAGCGTCTCGCCCTGCTTGGTCTTCCGGTCCACGATCCTGGTCTTGCCGTACCGCGGTTCCCAGAGCAGGCGGTCAGGCGTGACCTGCGCGAAGCCGCTGTGCCAGCCGGTCTGGTAGGTCTCGACGGTGGCGGCCGTGGCCACGTCGACCAGGGAGAGACGGAAGTCGAAGTCCGGCGCCGAGGTCTCCACGACGACCGTGCCGGGCGTGGAGCCGTAGAACGTCCAGGGGACTCCGGCCGGCAGCCCGGTCACCTCGCGGTCGACGACCTCGCCGCCGGGCGCACGGCTGACGAGGTGGAGCTCTTCGGTGGCCGTGTCGACCATCACGAGCGTCGAACCGTTGACCTCGTGCAGCCGGTACGGGACGTCGATGACGACCGGTTCGCCGCCCCCCGCCATGTCGTGGACGGTGTGGCGGGTGCCCTCGCTCGCCACGACGATGTCGGCTCCGGCGGCCCCTCGGTAGGTGACCCCGGCGCTGTTCGGGAACGTGGTGCTGGAGCCGTCGGCGTACCGCGTCCAGACATGGACGCCGTCCGTCCGCACGCCGAGGAACCCGCTGGGCCCGGCGGTCAGGTAGCCGCCGGTGAACGGGAAGGTCGCGTCCCCGGCGCCCTGCCGCGCGACCTCACCCGCCCCGGCGGGCGGTGCGGTCGCGGCGGTGGCCGGTCCGGCGAGCGTGCCGGCGGTCGTGGCGGCCAGGGCGACGGCGACGGCGGTCAGCCGGAACCGGGAGGTGCGAACGCGGGCGCGTGACATGGGGTGGGGCCTCCTCGGAGAAGGGCATGCGGGTGCGGCGTGGAACGCCACGTCCCACAAGACCCGCGAGAAGACCGGACAGTTGTACGCCTGCGCGATGAATGTTCTGGTACGAGGGCTTTGGGGCGCCCGGGGAGGGCGCGGATCGCCCTCCCCTCGACCGCGTCGGCATGCGAGGATGCGCTCCGACCGATGTTGATCTTGCAGGGGGGCTGCCACGCTCATGACCATTCGTTCCGCCCGTATCCCGTGCCGCAGCTCGTCGAAGGCCGCGCGACCCGGCAACGAAGAGCTCCCGACATGTCACTGACTCGCCGCACCGTCCTGACCGCCGCCACGGCCGCCGCCACGGCCGCGGCCGCCGCTCCGGCCATCACCCCCGTCAGAACCGCACGGACCACCGCCCCTGAGGTCGCCCTCGCAGCCGATCCCGCCGCCGCGAGCCTGCCGAAGACAGGCCTGAGCGCGGAGCACAGGTTCGACCTGCGGGTCGAGCCCGTCGACCTGTTCGGCAGGGAGATCCGGCTCGCCCAGGGCAGGGTGCACCAGCAGGTCGCCTTCGACCCGGTGACCGGTCTGGCCTACGTGACACAGGTCATCAGTGACGGCCGCCAACTCGCCGACGAGCCCGCTCCCGTACCCGGCGGCGAGCGCGATCGCCGGGGCGATCTCTGCATCAACGAGGTCACCCCCGACGGCACCGTTCGGGCCGTCATGTATCTGAGGAGCGTCGGCCACGGCGGCGGGCTCGGCGTCGAGCACGTCGACGGCCGCCCCTGGCTCTGGCTGGAGACCGACGCGGACCCCGTCACCAGCGGCTTCGCTCACGGCAAGCGCATCGGCCGTGTCGCGTTCGCTCCCGACGCCGTCGTCGATGCGGGAAGCGGTCGGATCGAGGTGTTCGACCCCGTCCCAGGGGCCTCCGCCATCACCCCTTCCCTGGATGTCGTCCACGGCCGCATAGGTGTACGCACCGGGAAGTCCGGCGCCGGCGAGTACCGCGTCTACGACCTCGACGCCTTCAGGCGCCGCTCCTTCACCCCGCTCCACACCTTCCCGGCCCTGTACCGCACGCAGTCCTGGTGTCTGTACGGAGACCTCGTCCACCAGAACGAGGGCACCGCCTACGGCACCGACAACCCGCGCCCCGGCAACTCCTGGTGGAACGTCTACGACGTCACCACCGGCCAGATGATCGAGCGCCGCTTCAACGCCACCGCTCTCGACCTCTCCCACCGTGAGACCGAATCCCTCACGGTCCGCCAGACGCCCGACGGGCCACAGCTCGTCTTCGGCTTCGCCACACAAGAACCAGGACCGCGCCGCATGGCCCTCTACGGCATCACCAGCACCACCGACGGGACGGGCGACCACGTGCCGTGGACCAAGCTGGACTACGACTCCGCCCTCTACACCCCCAACTCCGGCAACTACGTTCCCCAGTACCGCCAGTTGGGCAACCGCGTCGACCTCCACCTCCGGCTGTCCCGGGCCGACTCCACCCCGTGGACCAACGGCGAGAAGATCCTGACCCTGCCGCCGCACATCCGCCCCAACCGCACCCAGGGCATGGTCGGTCAGGTCAGCGGCTCCGGGGTCTCCGACTCCCTCACGGTCCGCTGGGAGGTCCTCACCGACGGCTCGCTGGTCCTCTTCGACCAGCGCAAGCTCACCAGCTGGATCGGGCTCGACGCCGGTTTCTTCACCAGCTGATCCCGTCAGCGGAGGTGCCGCGGGTCCGCCTTCCCGTCGTCGGCCGTGCGCGCTGACGCGCGGCGGCCGAGGCGGGGCCCGGCGGGGCACCGGATGCCGTTGGTCACCAGGCCGGGGCAGCCGTCACGCTCGGCACGTCAGCCGCATCTGGCCCGCCGCGTGGTGCGCCCCCTCGCGCGCCTCCGAGCCCCAGTCCTCGCCCCGGTCCAGGAGACGGACCGTGAAGGTGGGCGTGCCGAGCGGGTAGGTGCCGACCGGGAGGAGCGCACCGACGTTCGCGCGCTGGTAGACGGTGAACGTGGCGTACGGAGTGCCGTTCGCCAGGACCTGGTAGACCGAGGGCTCGCCCGCCGCGTCCTGGGGGCGCGGCGGGCTGGGGACGTGGACCGCCAGGGCGCACATCTCGTACCCCGGGCCCACGTGCCAGCTCCAGGTGGCCCGGCTGTCATGGTCCTTCGTCGAACTGCCCGACATCGGCACGGCCGAGAAGCGGCCGTCGCAGCCCCCGCCCCGGAAGCCGCCGACGGTGACGGTGTACCAGCCCTCGAAGCCGTCGCTGAACCGGCCCGTCTCCGTGTAGGCGGCCCCGGCTCCCGTACAGCCCGGGCCCGCCCAAACCTCGTACGGAGGGACCGCGGTGTGCGGGGGCCGGGTGGCGGCGGACGGGCGGGCGGACGTCGAGGGAGAGCCGACGGGCGGTGTGCCCGTGCTCGGCAGGGCCGGGTCGCCTCCCGGGAACGCCGTCGGACCGTTCCGTGTCGGCAGTGTGCGTACCGGCGGATCCGACGCCGCCGCCGGAGGCCGCTCCTCCGACTCGTCGCCGAGGGACACCACCAGCGCCAGGGAGCCCACCGCCAGCACGGCCACGAGCGCCCACGCGCCGCCCCGCCGTGCCCCCGTCCGGTCGACGCCGCCGCCCCGCCGTGCCCCCGTGAGGTCGACGCCGCCGCAGCGCCGGCACGCCATTCCCGGCAGCGGGCCCCTGCCCGCTCCACCGCATTCCTCGCATGCCATAGCCGCACACCTTACGGCCGAATCAGCGGAGTTCCTCCGGGCATGCGGTTCCTCGCGGGAAGAACTTGTACGGCGCGGAGAGCCGGTACACGCCCGCCTTCGGCGCCAGCAGCTCCGTCCACTCGTCGCCCTCCCCGTCCGCCTCCGCCCTCAGCAGGCAGCCGGACTCGTTGAGGAACTCCTTCTCCAGCTCCGTCGGCGACTCCTCGCGGGCCGCCTTCGACGCCTCCGTCTCCTGCGGCGGCTCGATCTTGCCGCCGTTCTCGTCGACCAGCGCCAGCCACGGCGAGTACGGCACCCGGATCAACACCCGCCCCGGGTCGTCGACCTCGATCACGACCTCGTTCGCGCCGGCCCGCAGCACGTCGGCCGGCGGGTTGGCGAGCGGGGTCGGGTTCTCCACCTCGAACAGCCGCCAGTTCTCGTCCGACCAGACCTGCTTCAGGTACGGCAGCCCGTCCGCGACGAGTTCCGCCTCCAGCTCCGCGCCCGAGTCCGGTGCCCCTGTCGGCAGGACCACGTAGTGCACCGCCCAGCGGTCCAGCCAGCCCTGGTAGTTCGTGGCGTTCAGGGTGTCGTCGTAGAAGAGCGGGTTCCGCTCCATGTCCGCCTGCCGGTTCCAGCCCCGCGCCAGGTTGATGTACGGGCTGAGCGCCGAGGACTCACGGTGGCTGGAGGCCGGCACGACCTCGACCCGCGCCTTCTCCGCGCCACGCACCTGGAGCTGGTTGATCAGCGGCGCGACCTCGCGCGTCCACGAGGCGTCCGGGGCGGTACGGATGACGTCGTCGACGCCCTTGAACCCGATCCAGACGTTCAGCCCCGCGAACGCCAGCAGGATCGCGTACCACCTGCGGGAGCGCGGGACCGCGTACGGCAGCGCGGCGAGCAGCACCACGCCCGCGAAGAGCATGACGAGCCGCGAGACGTTCGAGCCGATCTGCGAGTCGATCAGCCAGGTCAGCAGCGTGCCGGCGGAGTACACGGCCGCGCCGGTGCGGACCGTGCGCCAGTCGCGCGGCACGAGGAGGAGGCACAGCACCCCGAAGAGGAACGGCAGCGCGGTGGAGGCCCACGACATCGGCTGCGTACCGGAGAAGGGGAACAGCCAGGAGGAGACCGCGACGACGAGCACCGGGGCGAGACCGAGGGCGTACGCTCCCGGGCGCCGCCGGTTCAGGAAGAGCGCGGCCGCCGCGACGCCGAGGAAGAGCCCGGCGACCGGGCTGCAGGCGGTCGCGATCCCGGCGAGCGGGGCGGCGACCGCCGCCTTCGCCCAGCGTCTGCGACGCCAGCGGTACGGCCAGCAGAAGACGGCCGCGACGGCGCCCAGCGCGAACATCATGCCGAGCCCGAACGTCACACGCCCCGACAGCGCGTTGCACAGGAACGCGAAGACGCCGGCCAGCGAGCACGCCAGCGGGTTGCGCACCGCCCGTACCCGCACGAGGATCAGCGCCGTGAGTCCGGCCGAGACCGTGCCCGCGATCATCATCGTCGAGCGCACGCCGAGCACCGACATCACGTACGGCGAGACGACGCTGTACGAGACCGGGTGCATCCCGCCGTACCAGGCGAGGTTGTACGCGGAGTCCGGGTGACGGCCCACGAACTCCGCCCACGCGTCCTGCGCGGCGAGGTCGCCGCCGCTGTTCGCGAACAGGAAGAACCAGAGCACGTGGGTGAGCGCGGCGAGAGCCGTCGCGATCATGACGGGGTAGCGGCGGCGCCTGCGCGGGCGCCGCGCGGGAGCCGGCGCCGCGGGCCTCCGGGGCATCGGGAGGTCGATTCGCGCGGGCACGGAGGGGGGCGCGGGCACGCTCTTGTCGGCGCGTGTCGGCACGGAGGGGGCCGCGGGCACGCTCGTATCGGCGCGTGTCGGCTCGGCGGTGGTCACTCGCGGCCCTCTCCCGTGCTACTCCCGAACTGCCTTTCGCCCATGTCCTGGTCTCCGGAACGCTAACAGCAGGGCGCCCAGGAGAGACCGGGGCGCCCTGACATGTCAGCCCAGACGGGTCAGCCTCTTGTCGAAGCCGGGCTCCACCAGGTCCTTCTGGAGGGAGACGGGCGCGCTGACCTTGCCGGTGCCGGTACCGATGGACACCTGACCGACGACGTCGCCCGCCTTGCCGGTGTGCGGGACGGCCTTGCCACCGTCGGTGAGCTCCAGGTCGACCTTCAGACCCGGCCAGCCGACGGCCTTGACCTCCTTGTCGGCGACGACGGGGGTACGGCCGCCCAGGCCGTCGTCGATGTAGCCGACGACCTGGCCCTTGCGGACCACGGCGGCGGAGGTGACGTCCTTCTGGGCCTGCTGGATCAGCTCGAGGCTGTAGTCGATCGACAGCTGGAGCTTCTCGTGCAGCAGGCGGGCGTCCTTCGCCCCCATGACGATGCCGAGGATGCGGCGGTTCTTGCCGTCGATGACGGTGTTCGCGGACCAGAGCAGGTTGCCGCCCGCGGGCGTGGAGGAGCCTGTCTTGATGCCGCTGACACCGGGCTCCAGCACGATGTTGTTGTTGTTCTGGAGCTCGCCGGGGACGCCGTCGACGGTGACACTCGGCATGTTCACGATCTCCCGGAACACGTCGTACTGCATGACCGCCTTCGCCAGCTTCAGCTGGTCCTGCGGGGTGGAGACGGTGCTCGACTCCAGACCCGACGGATCGGTGTAGACCGAGTCCGTCATCCCGAGGTCCTTGGCCGCGTCGTTCATCTTCTCCACGAAGGCGGCTTCCGAACCGGCGTCCCAGCGGGCGAGCCGTCGGGCCACGTTGTTCGCGGACGGGATCATGAGGAGCTGGAGCAGCTCCTTCTCCGTGTACTTCTGGCCCTCCTTGACCGCCGCGGTCGACTCGAACTTCGCACCGGCCTCGTCGGCGGCCTTCTTGTCGATCTCGATCTCGGGGCCTTCGTCGTTCCCCTTGATCGGGTGGTCGCGGAGGATCACGTACGCCGTCATCGTCTTGGTCACGCTCGCGATCGGGGCGGGCTTCTGGGCCCCGTACGTGCCGAGCGAACCGACGCCCTCGACCTCGACGGCGCCCTGGCCCTCGGTGGGCCACGGCATCTGCAGCTCGCCGCCCTCGAAGGTGAAGGTGGGGGCGGCGGAGAGCGTGAGGGTGGGGCTGGGGAGCGGTCTGACGAACTGTACGACCGCAAAGACGATCAGCAGCAGAACGACGAGCGGCGTCCAGATCCGCACGCGCCGCAGGGTGGTGCGCATCGGGGTCGGCGGCGGGGGCGGGGTGTTCGTCAGCTCGGCGAGCAGGTCGAGCGGGGGCAGCGGCGGCATCGGCTGCTGCCTGGTCCGCTCGGCCTCGGCGAGCGACGGCGGGGGTACGGGGGTGGAGGCGGCGGGCCCGGGCGCCGCCGGGGTCGCCTTCGGGGCGGGCGCGGGCGTCTCGGCCCGGAGGGGCACGAAGGCGCTCGGGCGCTCCGGGGTGGGCTCGGGGGTGGATTCCGGGGTGACCGGCATCTTCAGCGCGGTCGTCGGCTGGTCCACGACCGGCGGCCGGACGGCCCTGAACATGGTGGTGGGCTGATCGACGGGACCGGCGTCGGCGGACGCGTCGGTACCGGCGTCGGCGACCTCGTCGACGGCGTCCTGCTCGTCGGTCCCGGGCGTGGCCGCGGCGTTCTGCGCGGCGGACTTGCGCGCGAACCAGGACTCCCCGGAGGGCGCGGGCCCGGAGCTGCCGCCGGCGTCGGAGGCGGGCGCCTCGTCGGACGTGTCACCGTCGGCGTCGGCTTCGGTGTCGGCTTCGGTGTCGACTCGGGCGTCGGCTTCGGCGTGGACTCCGGCGTCGCTGTCGGCCGCCGGAGGGGCGTCCGTGGCCGACGGCTCGGGCTCGGCGGCGGCGTCGGCGGCGTCGGCGTCGGCGTCGGCGTCGGCGTCCTGCGGAGCCTCCGCGGTCTCGCCCGCGCGCTCGGCGGCGCCGCGCTCGTCGTCGGAGGCCGTCCCGTCGGAGCCGCCGGCCTCGGGAGCGTCCGTGGCCACCCAGGCCGCCACCGCGGCCCTCAGCCGGTCGCCCTCCCCGGCCGGCGGAGCGGCGTCCCCGGTGTCCCCGGCGCCCACCGAGTCGTCGGCGTCCCCTGACTCGGCCGGCTCCACCCCGTCCTCGGCGTCCGTGGGCGCCACCTCGCGGTCGGCGTCCACGGACTTCCCGGCATCCGCCGGCTCCGTCGGCTCCCCGGCATCCGCCGGCTCCGCCGGAGCGTCGTCCTCCGGCGTCCGGGGCGCCAGGGCCCTGAAGACGGCCGTCGGCTGGTCGACCTGGACCGGTGACGCGGGCTCGCGAAGGACCGACAGCCGCGGATCCCGGCCGCCACCGCCGGCAGACGCCTCCTCCGAGGACTCCTGCTGCTCCGCCTTGTCGGGGGACTCGCCCGCCACCGTGCCTCCTTCATGCGTCATGCGTACGTCCGAACCATGTACCAGTGTCCTGTGTGAACCCCTTGGCCCCCGTGCTAGACGAGAACGACATACCTACTGGTTCCCGTACGAAGCACCCAGGCGCTCTCGACAGATGAATGTGAGAGGGGTCACCCTGTGACTCATCCACGCGGGGAGGCATGGATGGGCAGGAGCCGCAGAACAATTCCGGAGGAGCTTCTGCTGCTCGCTCTGGACCCGGCCACGGGTACCACAGCGCAGCCGCAGTCGCTCGACCTCGGCCTGGCCGGAGCACAGCTAGTGGAGCTGGCTCTGGCAGGACGGATAGCCCCTGACGGGGATCGTATCGCCGTGGTGATGCCACGGCCGACCGGAGATCCGACTCTGGACTCCGCACTGGAACTGCTGCGCCGTCGCGGCAGCCCGGTTCGGGCCGTCCACTGGATTGGCGGGCCCCGACTGGGGCTGCGCCAGATCTACCTCGCTCATCTGGAGCGCTGCGGCATGGTGCATGCCGTGGAGGGCCAGATGTGCGGAGTACTGCCGACGACTCGCTACCAGGCGACGGACACGGCTATCAGCCGGGACATCAGGGCCCGGCTGGACAGTGCGATCCGCACCGGCGTACCGCCGGACCCGCGGACCGCGGCGCTCGCCGCGCTGGCCCACGCGGTCGGTCTCGGCAAGCACCTGTACCCGGGGAACGAAGGACGGTCGTCGCGGTCCCGGCTGCGCGACCTGATCCGGCACGACCCCATGGGCGGACTCGTGGCGCACGCCGTGATGGACGTCCAGAACGGCGTGGCCGCCCAGCCGCGCCGCGGTGCGCCGGGCGGCGTCCCACAGCAGCCGCGCCGCGGCAGCATGGCCCGCGTCGCCGCGCACTGAGCACGTACGCACCACAGAACCCGTCAGGGAGCCGCACGGACGACGTGTGCGGGGCGGACCTCAGGGTCCGCCCCGCACACGTTGTCGGCATTTCCCAGCGCACACCGCACCTTTGGTGGCAGTCTGCCAAGCAGTAGATACTCACAGCTACGCAGCCGACAGCCGGAGGTGCAGTTTCCGTGGCGTCCAACGTCAACCCCACCGTCAGGCGACGCCGATTGGGCCAGGAGCTGCGCCGGCTCCGGGAAGCGAAGAACATGACGGCCGAGCAGGTCGCCGAGCGTCTCCTCGTCTCCCAGTCGAAGATCAGCCGCCTCGAGAACGGCCGTCGTTCCATCAGCCAGCGCGATGTCCGCGATCTGTGCGGGGTCTACGAGGTCGAGGACGAACGCGTCGTCGAGTCGCTGATGCAGATGGCCAAGGACTCGCGCCAGCAGGGCTGGTGGCACGCCTTCGGCGACATCCCGTACAGCGTCTACATCGGCCTGGAGACGGACGCGGAGAGCCTGCGGGTGTACGAGCCACAGATCATCCCCGGCCTGCTGCAGACGCACGGCTACGCGGAGGCCGTGATCAACGGCGCGCTGCCGGAGTCGAGCCCGACGGACATCGACAAACGGGTCACCGTCCGGACCCGGCGCCAGGACCGGATCAAGGACGAGGAGCGTCCGCTGCGGCTGTGGGCCGTCATCGACGAGGGCGCGCTGCGCCGGGTGGTCGGCAACAGACAGCTGATGATCCAGCAGCTGGAGCATCTCGTCGAGCAGTCGCAGCTGCCGCACGTCACCGTCCAGGTGCTGCCGTTCGAGATGGGCGCGCATCCGGGCATCAGCGGTCATTACGCGATCCTGGAATTCCCGGACACGTCCGATTCGAGCGTCGTCTACATCGAGGGCGTCACGAGCGACCTGTATCTGGAGAAGGCGCAGGACGTCGCCAAGTACAGCGTGATGTACGAACACCTGCGGGCGCAGGCCCTGAATGTCGAGCAGACCCGGGAGTTCATTTCGGACATCGCCAAGTCCTACGCGGCCGGCTGAAGCGCCGGAAACGGATGATCCATCCGAATTCTCTGATTCAGGGGTGAAAACGCCCATTCGGCCCGACCCCCGACTGAAGAGGCCGGTACGGTACACCGCGGAATCGCTCCCACGGAAGCCCAGTTGGAATATGCCATCCGGTCGGGTGAACGTCGCCCCCACGCGACGGGACCGGCGAGTAGCGTCGATCACGCCAGCATGAAGGTTGGCGCGACACACCACTGGCAGAACCGGAGTGAAGAACATGGCGATTATTCAGGGCGCTACGGACACCTGGACGAAGTCCTCCTATTCCGGCGGCAACGGGGCTTGCGTCGAAGTCAAGTCGCCCGTCGTCGCGGCGATCGCGGTCCGGGACTCCAAGGCCCCCGAGGGTCCGTCCATCGCTTTCGGCTCGGCGTCGTGGAACGCCTTCGTGGGCGAAGTGAGCAACGGGGCGTTCTGAGCCCGCGTGTTCGTAGTACCACAGGTACGTACGGAAAGAGCCCTCTCGACCGGTCCGCCGTCCTGGCCGAGGGGGCTCGGCCATGTCCTCAGCGGAGCCGGTCCACGTACCGGTCCGTGCCCGGCACCGTGGGGATGAACGGCGCGACCAGTTCGACCCGGCCCGACTCGGCGCCGACCGTGGGCAGATCGGCGAAGTGCTCCGCCCAGCAGGCGCGCGGGTCGCGCTCCAGGAACCAGAGCAGGGTCAGCCGGGTGTCGACGCCCTCGACCTGCTTCACGTAGGCCATCCTGTCCCCCGGTAGCGGCGTCGGGCGGAAGACGGTGACCATCGCGGCCGGCGAGCCGGCGAGCCGCTTCGGCAGTTCGCGCGCGACGAGCCGTTCGAGCAGCTCCGCCCGCGCCTCGGGGCCCTCCGCGTCGATCACCTGGAGGATCAGGCCCTGGTACGGGTGGTCGAGGGCGTGGAAGTCGCGGGGACCGGCCGCGCCGTCCCGGTAGACGGTCGCCTCGTGGTCCTGGAAGGCCGTGAAGACGTGCGTACGGTCGCGGTAGACGCGGGCGTCGCGGTTGAGCCGCTTGTTGATGGCGACGGTCCACTTCATATGGGCGTCGTAGCGGCCCTCGGTGACCCAGTACGTGGAGAGGTAGCAGCCGGCCGTGACCGGCTGGGCGACGGCGGACTTCTCCGGAGCGCGCAGCTCCTGGAGGTCGCGGGTGGCGACCCAGCGGCGGCCCGCGAACATCCAGGGCATCGCCATGGCGCCCGCGTAGTAGTGGTCGTCCTCGTACCAGCGGTTGTAGGCGTACTCGTGGCCCGGGTGCGGTTCGACCATCGTGATCAGTGCGTGGCCGGGGCGCACCCCGTACGGCCCGGCCGCCGCCAGCTCCGCGTACGTCTCGTCGCTCATGCCCGTACCCCTTCCCTTGTCCTGAGGAGGCTCCTACTCTGACGGGTCGTCAGATCGATCGCCAGAGGCGGGAGGCACCCGGATGCTGCTCCAGGGAAAGACCGTGGTCGTGTCGGGCGTCGGCGCCGGACTCGGGCACCGGATCGCCGAGACGGTCGTACGCGACGGGGGCAACACGGTCCTCGGCGCGCGCACCGAGGCCAACCTCGCCAAGTCGGCGGCCGAGATCGATCCGGAGGGGCGTCACACCGCCCATCGCGCCACCGACATCACCGACGAGGCGCAGTGCGAGGCTCTGGCCGCGCTCGCGCTGGACCGGTTCGGCGCCATCGACGCCGTCGTCCATGTCGCCGCCTGGGACAGCTACTTCGGCGGGATCGAGGACGCCGACTTCGCCACCTGGCAGGGCGTCCTGGACGTCAACCTGCTCGGCACCCTGCGGATGACGCGGGCCTGCCTGCCGGCACTCAAGGAGCGGGGCGGCTCCGTCGTCCTCATCGGTACGCAGTCGGCGGTGGCGGCGCCCTCGCAGGTGCGGCAGGCGGCGTACGCGGCCTCGAAGGGGGCGCTGACCTCGGCGATGTACTCGATGGCGCGGGAGCTCGGCCCGTACCGGATCCGGGTCAACACCGTACTGCCGGGATGGATGTGGGGCCCGCCGGTCCAGGCGTACGTCCGGTTCGCGGCACTCACGGAGGAGGTGCCGGAGACCGAGGTGCTCGCCCGGCTCACGGAGCGGATGGCACTGCCCGAGCTGGCGACCGACGGAGACGTGGCGGAGGCGGCGGCGTTCCTCGCCTCCGACCGGGCGCGGGCGATCACCGGGCAGTCGCTGCTCGTCAACGCGGGCGAGCTGATGAGGTAGCAGCCGCGGACGGAGACCGGGCCGCACGGTACGCGACGGCGTACAGCCCGGCCTTCACCCCCTGGGGTAGCGGGCCAGCCAGCCGGGGTGCGACTCCGCGGGGCTGTGCAGGGCGGCGCCCTGGGTCATCTCCATGGCGAAGTCGTCCGCGAGTTCGAGGATCGTCGCACGGCCCTCCAGCTCGGCCAGCCAGGCCGGCGGGAGGGCCGTCTCGCCGTGCAGGGCGCCCAGCAGCGCGCCCGTGACGGCTCCCGTCACGGCGGACGGCCCGTCGTGGTTGACCGCGAGGCGCAGGCCGTGCCGGATGTCCTCGCCGACCAGGGCGCAGTAGACGGCGGCGGCGAGCTGGCCCTCGGCCCGGTCCTCGTCCGCGCCGAGATCCGTGACCCGTAGGGCGTTCGGCATCCCCTGGCGTACGGCTCCCAGCGCCCGCTGAAGCGCGTCGGTGACGGGCTCGTGGCCGGGGCGGAGGCTGAGCTGCGCCAGCGCCCGCTGGACGGAGCCGTCCACGGCCTCGCCGCGGGGGAGGCCGTGGACGACGACGGCGAGCGCGCCGGCCGCGAGGTGGGCGGCCGGGCCGCCGTGGGTCTGCGCCGCGCACTCGACGGCGAGCTGGCAGACCAGCTGCGGCTCCCAGCCGACGAGGAGGCCGAAGGGCGCCGAGCGGACGAGCGCCCCGGAGTCCGCGGCGTCCGGGTTCTTGGGCTTGTCGAGGGTGCCGAGGATCTCGTCGCCGAGGCCGGTGAGGCAGGCACGGGCCGGGTCTCGGCGGACGTAGAGCCACTCCTCGCGGGCGAGCCAGCCGTTGTCCGTACGGCGCTCGTCCGGGCCCCAGTCGCGCTGGGTGGCCGCCCAGCGCAGATGCGCGCGGTGGACGTCGGTGGGCGGGTGCCAGGCGCCGGTGTCGCGGCGGACCTGGGCGCGTATCAGCCCGTCGACGGTGAAGAGCGTCATCTGGGTGGCGGCGGTGACCGCGCCGCGTCTGCCGTACGCGGGCGCCGGCTCCATGAGGCCCTCCGGGCCGTGGGCGGCCCTGATCCCGTCCAGGGAGAGCGCCGCGACCCCCGCGCCGAAGGCGTCGCCCACCGCACCGCCGAGGAGGCAGCCTCGGACCCGGGCCCGGAAGTCCTGCTGTTCGGCGCGGCCCCACACGGCCGCAGCGGTTGTGGTCACGACGTGCCCTCCCCCGGAAACCCTCGGCGCACCAGATCTCGCAGCACTGTAATCGACCGAGTTCGCGCATTCGCAGGGCCGAACGTTTTGCGATCGGACGCCCTTCGGGCCGGTTTTGATCACGTTCACCCGAGCTCGCAGCACCGAGCCGATCCCCCGCAGCCCTCTCCCCCACGCGGCGGAGGCGGACCCTCCCAGGGGCCGACGCCCGGCGACACGGGCGACGGCAAGGCTCGTCGGGACGCGCCCCACTCCTCGATCGGAGCCCCACCGTGCCGAAGAACTCCCTGCGGATCGCCACCCTGCTCGCGCTGGTCGCCGCCGTCGCCGCACCCGTCGCCGTCGCGGCGCCGGCCCCCGCGCCCGCGCCCAAGCCCCCGGCCTTGTCCGCTGAAGCCCCGGCCGTCCCGGGCGGGGCGGCCTTGACCCGCACTTCCGCACGGGCCTGAGCTTCCCCGCGCCGAGGGCGCCTTCGCCCTCCGCGGTCGGCGCTGACCCCCGTCAGTCCCCCAGCACCGGCAGCAGCTCCGGGAGGTGCCCGTCGGACGCCCGCGCCGCCGCCATCCGCTCCTCCGCCACCTCGCCGTACAGCGTCGTGCGCGGGCGGGACGGCCTGCCGGCCGCCTCCGCGATGGCGACGAGTTCCCGGACGGAGCGGTACGAGCCGTAACTGGAGCCCGCCATACGGGAGATGGTCTCCTCCATCAGCGTGCCGCCCAGATCGTTGGCGCCCGAGCGGAGCATCTCGGCGGCGCCGTCCGCGCCGAGCTTCACCCAACTGGTCTGGATGTTGGGGATGTACGGGTGGAGCAGGAGCCGCGCCATCGCCGTGACCGCGCGGTTGTCGCGGACGGTCGGGCCGGGGCGGGCGATGCCCGCGAGGTAGACGGGGGCGTTGGTGTGGATGAAGGGCAGCGTCACGAACTCCGTGAACCCGCCGGTCTCCTGCTGGATCCGGGCCAGCGTGCGGAAGTGGCCGAGCCAGTGCCGGGGCTGGTCCACATGCCCGTACATCATCGTCGACGAGGAGCGGATGCCCAGCTCGTGTGCGGTCTTCACCACCTCGATCCAGGTGGCCGTCGGCAGCTTGCCCTTGGTGAGGACCCAGCGGACCTCGTCGTCGAGGATCTCGGCGGCCGTGCCCGGGATCGAGTCGAGCCCGGCCTCCTTCGCCGCCGTCAGCCACTCCCGGATCGAGAGGCCGGTCCGGGTCGCGCCGTTGACGACCTCCATCGGCGAGAAGGCGTGGACGTGCATCCCGGGCACGCGCTCCTTCACCGCCCGTGCGATGTCGAAGTACGCCGTGCCGGGCAGGTCCGGGTGGATGCCGCCCTGCATGCACACCTCCACCGCGCCGACCTCCCACGCCTGCTGGGCGCGGTCGGCGACCTGGTCCAGCGAGAGGGTGTAGGCGTCGGCATCCGTGCGGCGCTGGGCGAAGGCGCAGAAACGGCAGCCGGTGTAGCAGACGTTGGTGAAGTTGATGTTCCGCGTGACGACGTACGTGACGTCGTCGCCCACCACCGACCTGCGCACGTCGTCGGCGATCCGGGTCAGCGCGTCGAGCGCGGGACCGTCGGCGTGCAGGAGGGCGAGCGCCTCGTCGTCGGTGAGCTTCGTCGGGTCGTCGGCCGCGGTGGCGAGCGCGGCCCGTACGTCGGTGTCGATGCGCTGCGCGACCATGCCGGGCGCCGCGGCCTCGCGCAGCGCCTCCCAGTCGCCGTAGACCTCGTCGAAGTCCTCACGGCGGTCGTGGGTGCGACCGGTGGTGTCGATCGTCCGGTGCAGATCGGTGCGGCCCGCCGCGGTGAACGCCTCGTCCGGCTCCTGCCAGGGCAGTCCACGGACGGTCGCGTCCGGATTCGCCAGGCCGGTCTCCGGGTCGGCGAGCGCCCGCACGTGCGGCAGCAGGCGCGGGTCGAGCCAGGGCTCGCCGCGGCCGACGAACTCCGGGTAGACGCAGAGGCGTTCGCGCAGCTCGAAACCGGCGGCGCGCGACTTCTCCGCGAGGGTGTCGATCTGCGGCCAGGGCCGCTCGGGGTTCACATGGTCGATGGTGAGCGGGGAGACCCCGCCCCAGTCGTCGATCCCGGCGGCGATCAGCCGCCCGTACTCCTCGTCGACGAGGTTCGGCGGGGCCTGGAGGCAGGCCGAGGGGCCCATGATGTGCCGGGCGACGGCGATCGTGGCGATCAGGTCGTCCAGTTCGGCGTCCGGCATGCCGCGCATCGCCGTGTCCGGCTTGGCGCGGAAGTTCTGGATGATCAGCTCCTGGACGGAGTGGTACGCGCGGGAGACCCGGCGCAGCGCGAAGAGGGACTCGGCACGCTCCTCGTACGTCTCGCCGATCCCGATGAGCAGACCGCTGGTGAACGGCACGGACGAGCGGCCGGCGTCCTCCAGGACCCGCAGCCGGACGGCCGGCTCCTTGTCGGGGGAGCCGAAGTGCGGGCCGCCGGGCTCGGACCAGAGCCGGGTCGCCGTCGTCTCCAGCATCATTCCCATCGACGGCGCGACGGGCTTGAGCCGCTGGAAGTCCGTCCAGGACAACACACCCGGGTTGAGGTGCGGGAGGAGACCGGTCTCCTCCAGGATCCGGATCGCCATGGCCCGTACGTACGCGAGGGTGTCGTCGTAGCCGTGCGCGTCGAGCCACTCGCGCGCCTCGGGCCAGCGGTCCTCGGGCTTGTCGCCGAGCGTGATCAGGGCTTCCTTGCAGCCCAGTTCGGCGCCGCGGCGGGCGATGTCGAGGACCTCGTCGGGGGACATGAACATCCCGTGCCCCGCGCGGCGGAGCTTCCCCGGCACGGTCACGAACGTGCAGTAGTGGCACTTGTCGCGGCAGAGACGGGTGAGCGGTACGAACACGCTCTTCGAGTACGTGATGACCCCGGGGCGCCCGGCGGCGTCCAGGCCCGCGTCCCGCACCCGGCCGGCCGAGGCGGCCAGATCGTCCAGATCCGTCCCCCGCGCCTGGAGCAGCACGGCGGCCTCGCCGACGTCGAGCGCCACCCCGTCCCTGGCCCTCTTGAGGGCACGGCGCATGGCGTTCTCGGTGGGCCGTCCTGCCTGTCCGGGCTGCTGATCCGTCATGCACCGAGCATACGAGGGCCCGCCGACGGGCACAGGGCCGCAGGGCAGGCCGGTGTCCGTCACGCACGGACGGCCACCGTCACGCACGGACGGCCACCGTCACGCACGGACGGCCACCGTCACGCACGGACGGCCACCGTCGCGCACGGACGGCCGGTGCTACCGGCGCACGTACAGCTGGACCACACCGCTGGGCAGCGACACCGTGCGCGCCTCGCGGAACCGGTGCCGGATCGCCTCCACCTTCGGATCCTCCAGGAACCAGGCCTGCCGCGCGGAGCCGGGCCACCCCACCACCCACACCCGTCGCACGGAGCGAAGCCGCTGCTCGAACGCCTCCGGAGCCACCTCCACGCCCTCCAGGGTGCCCGACTCGGCGGCGGAGGTCTTGAGGGCGAGGTCTCTGAGCCCGGTGAACTCGCCGGTGTACGTGAGTGAGATGTGCCGCTGGTACGAGGGCACGAAGACCACGCCGTCGCCCTCACGCGCGTCGGCGGCGACCTGGGCCGCGACGGCGTGGAGGTCGTCGACACGGCTGGCCGTGCCCCGCTCGTGCCGGTGGAACGGCAGCTGCCACCAGAACGCGGCGGCGATCACGGCGACGCCTGTCGCCGCCGCGACGGGCCGCCACACGGCACGAGAGCCGCCCCGCGGCACGGACAGCACCCGTTCCATGCCCCCGGCGACGAGAAGGGGCACGCCGGCGAGCGCGAACAGGAGATAGCGGTCCACGAAGAGCGGCTTCACCAGCGATACGGCGAAGAGCAGGGCGGGCGGCAGGACGGCCAGCGGCAGCGCCACGGCGACCAGCCCGACGGGGCCGCGGCGCGGCAGCGGGACGAGCACGACGGCCGCGGCGAGGAGCAGGGTGGCCGTCAGCACCACGCCACTGGGGCCGGTGAACTGCAGGAGCAGATGCTTCAGCTGCTCCGGGCCCGGCTTCACGATCCAGGAGATCTGGGCGCCCTGACGGAAGGAGATCACGACGAGGGGGAGGAGGACCGCCACCGCGGCGCCCGCGGCCGTCGCCCAGGATCTGCGGGCCCTCCGGTCGCCGCGCACACACAGGACCGTGACCGCGTGCGCGGCGAGCATCAGCAGGGCGAACTCGTGGACCACCGCGCTGACGGCGACCGCCGCGCCGTACGCGGTCCAGCGTCCGACGGTCCCCCGCTCGATCGCCCGCACCAGGCACCACGTCGCCAGCGCGGCTCCCGCGGCGACCAGGGCGTAGGAGCGTCCCTCCTGGGCGTAGTGCGTGGCGAAGGGGGTCACGGCGTACAGCAGTCCCGCCCAGAGGCCGACGCGGGGGCGCGCCAGGCGGGCGCCGAGCGCCGCGACGAGTCCTGCCGTGCAGGCGGCGGCGCACACGGACGGGATCCGCAGCGCGACCTCGTCGGCCCGGACGGCGAGCACGGGGTGCATCAGGAGGTAGTAGAGGCCGTGCACGGCGTCGAGTTCGCCGAGCAGGTGCCAGATCTCCGGCAGGGAGCGGCGGGCGATCTGGAAGGTCGCCGACTCGTCACGCCACATGGTGCCGCGGTCCAGGCCCCACAGGCCGGGGCCGAGCATCACGGCGGCGGACACCGCGGCCGCGGCGGCGGCAGGCATGCGCCCGCCGCCGCGGGGCGGGCGGGAGGGGACAGCCGCGGGGCCCCGCGGGGCCTCGGGCGGAACACCGGCGCGACCATCGGGCGGGCCGCCCTCGGGCCGCCCTCGGGCGGATCCGTGCGGGGCAGATCGGTGGCGCTCATGGGGCGGACCCTACGATCGCCGCGCCCCGATCCGGCCGATGACGGCGGCCGGTCCCGCCCGCTGTCACCACCCTGGTCGAATCATCGGATCACAGGTACCCGGCGTACTCGTCCAGCACCCCGAGCACCTCCGTCTCGTCCCCCGGCGGCAGCTGGAGCACCACCTCCTCACAGCCCAGCTCCGCGTAGTGCGCGAGCTTGCCCGGGTTGGGGAGGACCGCGTACGGGACGACCTGGAGGGTCTTGGGGTCGCGGCCCGCGTGCTCCCAGGCCTCGCGGAGCACCGGCATCGACCGGGTCAGGCCGCGGCCGCCGATGGGCATCCAGCCGTCCGCGTACTCGGCGATCTGCGCGAAGAGCCTGGGGCCCGCCGCGCCGCCGACGAGGGTGCGCGGGGCGCCGCCCGTCGGCTTGGGGTACGCGTAGGACGCCCGTACCGACACGCCGAACTCGCCTTCGTACGGCGTCGGTTCGTCGGCCCACAGCGCCCGCATCAGCGCCATGCGCTCCCGCCCGAGTTCGCGCCGGGTCGACCACTCCACGCCGTGGTCGGCGGCCTCCTCCTTGTTCCAGCCGAAGCCGATGCCGAGCGTGAAGCGTCCGCCCGAGAGGTGGTCCAGGGTGGCGATCTGCTTGGCCAGGGCGATCGGGTCGTGCTCGGTGATCAGGGTGATGCCGGTGCCGAGTCCGAGCCGCTCGGTGACGGCGGAGGCCTGGCCGAGGGCGACGAAGGGGTCGAGGGTGCGGCCGTACTCCCGGGGCAGTTCGGTGCCGGCCGCGGGGTAGGGAGTGGTGCGCTCGATCGGGATGTGGGTGTGTTCGGGCAGATAGAGCCCGGCGAAGCCCCGCTGTTCGAGCTCGCGCGCGAGACGGACGGGGGTGATGGTCTCGTCGGTCAGGAAGATCGTGGTCGAGATCCGCATAGCGGCACGGTAGGGGCTGCGGCGGGGATTTCCGAGAGCCGCGGCGCGACGGGCCTCTTGCGTTGTCCGGGAGTTCACGCCCTACTACGAGGGTGCCCGACATGAGCGAACCGACCCGGCGAACGCTCCTGACGACGAGCGTCGCCTCCGCCCTTACCTTGGGAAGCGTGAGCTTCGCGCACGCGGCCGACACCCCTGAAGGCTCCTCCGACGGCTCCCCCGGCGGCGCCCGGACGGAGACGGTCGGCGGCACGCTGCCGCCCGGCTCGCCCGACTACGTGTACCTCCCCGTCGAGATCCCCCGCGGAGTGCGCGAGATCCACGTCTCGTACGCGTACGAGCGGCCCGCCGTTCCCGCCGGAACCCAGGGCAACGCCCTGGACATCGGCATCTTCGACCAGCGCGGCACCGCGCTCGGCGGTACGGGCTTCCGGGGGTGGTCGGGCGGGGCGCGCACGGAGTTCTTCCTGCGTACCGACGCGGCGACGCCCGGTTACGTCGCGGGCCCGCTCAGGGCCGGGACCTGGTTCGTCGTGCTGGCCCCGTACACGGTGGCGCCCCAGGGGCTCACCTACTCGGTGACGATCACCCTGCGCTTCGGCCCCTCGCTGCCCACGCCCAGGCCCGTGTACCCGCCCGAGCGGGCGGAGGGCCGGGGCAGGGCCTGGTACCGCGGCGACAGCCACCTGCACACCGTGTACTCGGACGGGCGCCGCACACCGGCCGAGGTCGCGGCGCTCGCGCGCGCCGCCGGGCTCGACTTCCTGACCGCCACCGAGCACAACACCCATGCCGGCCACGGGGCGTGGGCCGAGGCCGCCGGGGACGACCTGCTGATCCTGCTCGGCGAGGAGGTCACCACCCGCAACGGCCACGTCCTGGCCGTGGGGACGGACCCGGGCACGTTCGTGGACTGGCGCTACCGGGCGCGGGAGAACCGTTTCGGGCATTTCGCGCGCGAGATCCGCAGGGCGGGCGGTCTGGTCGTCCCGGCGCACCCGCACGCCACCTGCATCGGCTGCAACTGGAAGTTCGGCTTCGGCGACGCGGACGCGGTCGAGGTGTGGAACGGCCCCTACACCCCGGACGACGAGGTGTCGCTGGCCGGCTGGGACGCGGCGCTCGTGAAGGGCCGCTGGACCCCGGCGATGGGCAGCTCCGACGCCCACCGCGACCCGGACCGCGTCGGGACCCCGCAGACCGTGGTCCTGGCCGACGAGCTGAGCCGGGAGGCGATCCTGGAGGGCCTGCGCGCGGGCCGTTCGTACGTCGCCGAGTCCTCGTCCGTCTCCGTCGACTTCTCGGCCACGGACGGCCGGGGGCGCTCGGCGGGCATCGGCGGGCGGCTGCGGGTGCCGGCGGACGAGCCCGTCACCGTCCGGCTGGCCGTGGGCGGCGCCCCGGCGGGCGGTACGGTCCGCCTCGTCACGGACCAGGGCGTCCTGCACACGGCGCCGGCGGCCGGGCAGCCGGTGGAGTGGGTGACGACGGCCGCGTACGCCTCCTACGTACGGGCCGAGGTGCGGCACCCGGCGACGCTGCCGCCCCTGCCCGGCGCCCTGGCGGCCTTCACGAACCCGGTGTTCCTGGAGGCGCGCGCCTAGCCCCGGTACTCGCTGAGGTCGATCGCGTACACACGCAGCGGGACGCCGAAGACCGGGTGGGCCGTCTCGCGCTCCGGGGTCATGCCGAGCTTGCGCATGACGTTCTCGGAGGCCCCGTTGGAGATGTGGGTGATGCTGACGACCCGGTCGAGGCCGCGGTCCTGGAGCGCGAACTCCAGCGCGGCGTGGGCGGCCTCGGAGGCGTACCCCTGCCCCCAGAAGGGTCGCCCGAGCCGCCAGCCGACCTCCACCTCGTGCCGCAGTTCGGGGAGGAAGTCGGGCACGGACAGCCCGGCGAAGCCGATCAGCTCACCGGAGCCGAGGAGCTCGACGGCGAAGAGCCCGAAGCCCTCCTCGTCCCACTCCTCCTCCCATCGCTCGATGTCCTCGGCGGTCTGCTCCAGATCGCGGGTCGATCCGTCGCCGATCCAGCGCATCACCTCGGGGTCGGCGTTGATCTCGGCCATCGGGACGAGGTCGTCGTCGGTCCAGCGGCGGAGGAGGAGGCGGGGCGTGAGGATCTCGGTCATGGCCTCATCGTCCCGTACGCGGGGCGCGGAATTCACCGGCGCCGTCCCGGCGGCGGCTGCTTGGATGAGCGGCATGCTCAGCCGACTAGAGACCTATTACGACGCCGTCCCCCGATCCACCGCCCGCACCGAGGAGTTCGGGCCGCTCACCCTCTTCGTGCGGGAGGGAGAGGGGTGGCCGTACTACGCCCGGCCGACGCTCGGGCACACCGGAGAGGTGACGGCCGAGGAGGTCGACCGCGTGCGCGCCCGGCAGCGTGAGCTGGGGGTGCCCGAGGCGTTCGAGTGGGTGGCGGAGACGACCCCGGGGCTGCGCGCGGCCGTGGAGAAGAGCGGGCTCGTGGTGCACGAGCACCCGTTGATGGTCCTGGCCGGGGCGCCCGCCGCGGTCACGGCGCCCGCGGACGTCACCGTACGGATCGTGGGCGCCGGCGATGCCGTCCTGGAGTCGGCCGCCGCCGCACCGTTCACGGCCTTCGGGATCGCCCCGGCCCCCGGGGCCGCCGCCGAGCTGGCCGCCAGGATCGAGGCCGGGCTCACCCGGCTCGCCGCCGCGGTGGACCCGACGGGCACCGCCCTGTCCGCCGGGCAGTACCAGCCGATCGGTCCGGTCGCGGAGGTCGTCGGCGTCGGCACCCTGCCGGACGCCCGCCGCCGGGGCCTGGGCCTCGCGGTGACCGGCGCGCTGGTCGCGGACGCCCGGGCGGCGGGTGTGGAGACCGTCTTCCTGTCGGCCACGGACGAGTCGGTGGCCCGGCTCTACGGGCGCCTCGGCTTCCGCACGGTCGGCACGGCCCTCATCGCGGAGCCGGCTTTCTGAAAAGACTTCCCGGAACGTGTCACATCCGGGTCGCGCGCTCCGTCAGTGCTGTGAAGGCAACGCGAACAGCACCACGCAACCGCTGGAGGAGCGACCATGCTGCACGAGATCACCCCCCGGATGACCAACCCCGCCTACGTCCTGCCCGACGCCGGAGCCGCCATCCAGGGTCTGGTGAAGGCCACCCGTCAGGGCGGCGTCCCGGAGTCGACGCTGGAGCTCGTGCACCTGCGTGCCAGCCAGATCAACGGCTGCGGCTTCTGCGTCGACTACGGCGTCAGGTCCGCCCGGAAGGCGGGGATGAGCGACGAGAAGCTCTTCGCCGTCGCCGCCTGGCGCGAGGCGCCGTACTTCACGGACGAGGAGCGGGCCGCGCTGGCGCTCGCCGAGCACGCGACGCGGCTGGCCGACACCTCGGACGCCGTGCCGGACGCGGTGTGGGACGCGGCCGCCGACCACTTCGACGAGAAGCAGCTCTCGGCGATCGTGATGATGGTCGCCCTCACCAACCTGTTCAACCGGATCAACGTGACGATCAGGCAGCCGGCGGGCGTGGCTCTCTGAGCGGCGCCTCGCGCACCATCAGGACGTCGACCGGGTCCTCGGTCGACTCGACGGTGAACCCCTCGCGCTCGTAGAGGCGCTGGGCCGCACTGCCCCGCACCACGACGAGCCGCACGGGGAGAGCCTGTTCGTCCGCCCGGGCGAGGAGCTTGCGCAGTACCGCCGTCCCGAGGCCCGCGCCCTGGGCCTCGGGGGCCAGGTAGAAGTGTTCGAGGTGGAGCCTCCGCCCGTCGTCGTACGGGCGGAACGTCACACAGCCCACGAAGGCCCCGTCGACCTCGACGACGGAGGTGTGCTCCGGGGAGAAGCCGTCGCGCAGCCGCTGGCGCACCCGGTGCTCGTCGTAGCGGCCGAGCCGCACCAGATCGTCGCGCATCACGACCGCCCGCAGTTCGGCGATCGGCTCCACGTCCTCCGCCCGCGCGGGGCGCAGCGACCACGTCGTCTCCGTATACACGTACGCATCCTAGGGAGAGCCCCGCCCGTCCGTACGGCCCTCCCCCTCGGGCGCCACCTGGCACGGGGGCCGCTCGTTGGTGCGGGCATGAAGAAGATCCGCAACCTTGTCCTGACCGGTCTCGCCGTCGCCGGGAGCATCGGCGCCGCCGGGTCCGCCGTCGCCGCCACCACCGACCTCGGCAATGCCACCCTGCCGTCCGTCGTGCCGCTGAGCGGTCTCCTGGACCCCCAGGAGAAGCCCGCCTCCGCGGCCGACCTGCCGGCCGCCAACGCGACGGTGGAGCGACTGCTCCCCGGGCGCTGACGGAGACGGAGACGGAGGCACGAACGAACGAGGTGGCGGGGACGGAGAACGGTCTCGCCACCTCGTTTGTCGGTTGGGTCCATGGATCAGGGGGTTCGAAGGCTCGCGGGATCCTTGGCTTC
>NZ_JBHUYJ010000071.1:0-5282 GCF_042668715.1 Streptomyces sp. NPDC057271 | reverse complement strand
GGGCGCGAATGGAACGAGAGACGGAAGCACAAACAAACGAGGTGGCGGAACAGGAAACCGCCCCCCCCACCTCGTTCGTCGTTCGACTCAGGGGCTCAGGGGGCTCAGGGGCTCATGGGCTCATGGGCTCATGGGCTCATGGCCTCAGGGGCTCACAGGGCTGTGCTCAGTCCGCCACCACCAGCGACGGCGTCTCCTTCGTCAGCACCTCGCCCCGGAAGAACGCGGGGCTCCGGCGCTGCATCACCAGCATGATCACCAGGCCGACCAGCAGCAGCCCGACGCCGATCACGAAGACCGAGCCGACACCGAGGACCGAGGAGCCGCTGCCGTAGGCCGGGTCCCACATGTCGTACAGCGTCTTGCCGAAGACCGCGGTGAGCATGAGGCCGCCGATGCCCGGGAGGATGCCCTTGACCATCAGGTTGCCGAAGGACGAGGTCAGTTCCCTGCGGAAGAACCAGACGCAGGCGAAGGCCGTGATCGAGTAGTAGAAGCAGATCATCAGACCGAGGGCGTAGATCGTGTCGACCAGGACGTTCTCGCTGACCAGGCTCATCACCGCGTAGAACACTCCGGTGGCGACGCCCGCCCACACGGTCGCGCGGCCCGGCGTCTTGAAGCGCGGGTTCATCCGGGCGAAGGCCTGGGGCAGCGCCTCGTAGGTGCTCATGGCGAGGGCGGTGCGGGCGACCGGGATGAACGTGGTCTGGAGGCTGGCCGCGGCCGAGGCGAGGACGGCGACGAAGAGCAGGATGCCGAGGCCGGAGCCCATGACCGGGCCCGCGAGGACGGCGAAGACGTTGTCCGAGGTCTCCGGGTTGCCGAGGCCCGTGCCCTCCTCGCCGATGCCCGCGTACATCTGTACGGCGATGGCGACCAGCAGGTAGGAGGCGACGATGACGACCATGGCGAGGAAGGCGGAGCGGCCGGGGGTGCGGGCGCTGCCGGTGCTCTCCTCGTTGATGGACAGGCAGGCGTCCCATCCCCAGTAGATGAAGATCGACAGGGAGAGGCCGGCGGTGAAGGCGGAGAACGACTCGACGCCGAAGGGGTTCAGCCAGCCGAAGGAGAAGTCGATCGAGCCGGCGACCTGGTCGGCCTTGCTGATCGCCATGAAGGCGAAGATCGCGATGACCGTGAGCTGGAGACCGACGAGGGCGTACTGGACCCACTTGGTGGCGGTGATGCCGCGGTAGCTGATCGCCGTGGCGATGCCGATGAAGATCAGCGTGGTGAGGATGTGGACGGCCTTGTCGTCGTCCAGTGCGGCGATGCCGGCGCTGCCGGTGATCTCGCCCGCGGTGAGCCAGAAGAAGGAGGTGGCGACACCGGCGAGGTTGGACAGGACGACGATCGTGGCGACCAGCAGGCCCCAGCCGCACATCCAGCCGATCCTGGGCCCGAAGGCCTTCACCGACCAGGTGAAGGAGGTGCCGCAGTCGGGGAGGGCCTTGTTGAGTTCCCGGTAGGCGAACGCGACGAGGAGCATGGGCAGGAAGCCGGCGAGGAAGACGGCCGGCATCTGGAGTCCGACCTCGCCGACCGTGGGGCCGAGCGTGGAGGTCAGACAGTAGACGGGTGCGACCGTCGATATGCCGATGACGGCGCCGCCCGTCAGACCGACGGAGTTCCCGCCGAGCCCCTTGGTGCGGACACCCTGCGTGTCGCCCGAGGCGGTGACGCCCCTTACCGTGTCTCCGGCCTGGGGCCGTGCATCAACCTGAGTCATGAACAGGACGTTAGGTGCTGCGGTTTCCACATCCGGAGGACGCGAGTCCGGAACGTTGAGCGATCTTCACCTTGCAATGCGAGGGTGACAACACCATCTCGTCATTGATTGAAAGATCGACCACGGATCCGGACCGACCGATTGGTAGGCGCCTCAGGGACTGTCCGGTATGCGGGAACCGCAGCACTGTCCTTAATGTCCGTTTCCAAAATTTCCCGAGGAATTTTCCGGGCCGTACCCGGAGGCGTCAGCCCGGCCAGACCACCGCCTGCGTCTCGCTGTACGCGTGCAGGGCGTACGACCCCACGTCCCGCCCGACACCGCTCTTCTTGAACCCGCCGAACGGCGCCTCCATGTTCCGTCCGATCGTGTTCACCCCGACGCCGCCCGCCCTCAGCCGGGCCGCGATGCGGAACGCGCGGGCCACGTCCCCCGACCACACGTAGTCGAGCAGCCCGTAGTCGCTGTCGTTCGCCAGCGCGATCCCCTCCTCCTCGTCGTCGAAGGGGACGACCACGACGACCGGGCCGAAGATCTCCTCCCGGACCACCCGCATGTCGTTCGTGCACTCCGCGAGCAGCGTCGGGGCCACGTAGAAGCCGCGCTCCATGGCCGGACGCCCACCGCCCGCGACCACCCGCGCGCCCTCCTTCCTCCCCAGCTCGACGTACGACTCCACCCGGTCACGGTGGGCCGCCGAGATCACCGGGCCGACGACCGTGCCCGGGACCGTCGGGTCGCCGACCTTCAGATACGCCAGATAGCCGGTGAGCTTCTCGATCAGCTGCTCGTAGATCCCGCGCTGGGCGAGGACCCGGGTCGGGGCCGTACAGATCTGTCCGCTGTAGAAGGAGAAGGTGGTGCCGATCCCCATCACCGCGGAGTCGAGGTCGGCGTCGTCGAGAACCAGCGCCGCGCCCTTCCCGCCCAGCTCCATCAGCTGCCGCTTCAACGCCCGGCCGCAGACCTCGCCGATGCGCTGCCCGACGGCCGTGGAACCGGTGAAGGAGACCATGTCGACGGCCGGGGAGTCGACGGCCGCCTCGCCGACGGCCGTGCTCGTCCCCGTGACGACGTTGACCACGCCCGCGGGGACACCCGCCTCCTCCAGCGCCCGGGCCATCGCGAACACGGAGAGCGGGTCCTGCGGGGCGGGCTTCACCACGACCGTGTTGCCCATGGCGAGCGCCGGGGCGATCTTGCCGGCCGGATTGGCCCAGGGGTTGTTGTACGAGGTGATGCAGGTGACCACCCCGACCGGGCGGCGCACCGCGACCGCGCCGAAGACCCCGGCCTTCCCCATCGGTCCGGCCTCGTTGATCTGCGGGGGCAGCGCCTGCTCGACCGGTTCCAGGGCACCGCGCGCGTACCGGCGGAACCGCGAGGAGCCGACGGCGACCTGCATGCCCCGCGCGGTCCCGGTGGTGGCGCCGGTCTCGGCCTGCGCGAGGACGGTGTGCGCGTCGGCGTCGCGAGCCATGAGGTCGGCGGCCCGGTCGAGGATCGCGGCGCGTTCCTCCGGTTTCGTACGGGACCAGGTCGCGAAGGCCTCCCGGGCGGCCTCGGCCGCCTCGTACACCTGGTCGCGGGAGGCCTCGGGCGCGAGCCCGACGACCTCCTCGGTGGCCGGGTTGACCACCTCGTAGTGCCCGCCGTCGGGCTCGACCCACGCGCCGCCGATGAACAGTCGCTGCCTCACCGGGTGGACACCGTCCTCGTGTCACGGCCCGAGCGCAGCACCCTGCCGGGGATCGCGCCGGTCACCTCGTCGTCGCGGATGGTCTCCACGCCGTTGACGCGGACGGAGACGACGCCGACCGCCCGCGAGTCGAGCCGGGGGCTGTCCCCCGGCAGGTCGTGCACCAGGGTCGCCGGGCCCGCGTCGATCCGCTCGGGGTCGAAGAGCACCAGGTCGGCGTGGAACCCCTCGGCGATCCGCCCGCGCTCGCGCAGCCCGAAGAGCCGGGCCGGGTCGTCGCTGAGCATCCTCACCGCCTGCTCCAGCGGGACCAGCTTCCGGCCGCGCAGACAGTCGCCGAGGAAACGGGTGGTGTAGGGGGCGCCGCACATGCGGTCCAGGTGCGCGCCCGCGTCGGAGCCGCCGAGCATCACGTCCTCGTGCTCCCAGGTCTCGCGGCGCAGCGCCCAGGAGGCCGGGTCGTTGTCGCTGGGCATGGGCCACAGCACGGTCCTCAGCTCGTCGTTGGCGCAGATCTCGACGAGGCACTGGAAGGGGTCCTGGCCGCGCTCGGCGGCGATGTCGTCCACGACCCTCCCGGTGAGGCCCGCGTTCTCACGGCTGTAGGTGTCCCCGATGACGTACCGGCCGAAGTGCGCGAGGCGGCGGAAGACACCGGCCTCCTTCGAGTCCGCGCGGCGCAGCATCTCGGCCCGGACCTCCGGGTCGCGGAGCCTGGCGATCCGCTCGGGCACGGGGAGCGCCAGGACCTCGCCCCAGCCCGGGATGAGGTTGAGGGCGCAGAACGTGCCGAGCGACATGTTCATGGGGGTGAGGATCGGCATGGTGAGCGCGACGATCCGGCCGCCGGACTTGCGGGCGCGTTCGGAGGCGGCGAGCTGACGCGGGACACGTTCGGGGACTGTGGCGTCGATGGTGAGGACGTTCCAGTTCAGCGGACGTCCGGCGGCGGCCGTCATGTCGACGAAGAGATCGATCTCGTCATCGGAGAACTGGTCGAGGCAGCCGGCGAGGATCGCTTCGAGCTGGGTGCCCTCGTGCTCGCCGACCGCCGCGGAGAGCGCGATCAGCTCGGCGGGCGTGGCGTGCCGGGAGGCGACGGGGGCGCCGTCGCCGTCGGAGTGGGTGGACGACTGGGTCGTGGACAGGCCCCAGGCGCCGGCCTCCATCGCCTCGTGGAGGAGCGCCGTCATCCGGTCGAGCTGCTCGGGCGTGGGCTGCCCGCCGACGGCGTCCGCGCCCATCACGTACCGGCGCAGGGCACAGTGCCCGACCATGAAGCCCGCGTTGACGGCGATCCGTCCTTCGAGGGCGTCGAGGTACTGGCCGAAGGAGGACCAGCTCCAGTCGACGCCCTCCTCCAGGGCCTTGAGGGCCATGCCCTCGACCTTGGACATCATGCGGCGCGTGTAGTCGGCGTCCTCGGGCCGGTCCGGGTGGAGGGGCGCGAGCGTGAAGCCGCAGTTGCCGCCGGCGACGGTGGTGACGCCGTGGTTCATGGAGGGCGTGGCGAAGGGGTCCCAGAAGAGCTGTGCGTCGTAGTGGGTGTGGGGGTCGACGAAGCCGGGGGCGAGGACGAGGCCGGTGGCGTCCTCGGTGGTGCGGGCGGTGGCGCCCGCACCGGGGAGGACGATCCTCCCGTCGCGTATGCCGACGTCGGCGACGAAGGCGGGGGCGCCGGTGCCGTCCACGACGGTGGCGCCCTTGATCAGGTGGTCGAGCATGACGGTCCCTTTCTGCACGTGGACACGCCCCGGCCGGGGACGCGGTAGCCGGCCGCGGCTACGACATTCCCAGCCAGGGACGGGACGGAACGGTGGTCCGGGAAAACACCGCCCCGCGCTTCTTTTG
>NZ_JBHUYJ010000070.1:35577-41579 GCF_042668715.1 Streptomyces sp. NPDC057271 | reverse complement strand
CTGCGGAGCCCTAGGCCTTCCTGGGCCGGTCGGACTTGTCGAGCACCATCACCAGACCGGCGATCACGAGGAACAGCACGATCGGCGCGGCCACGAACAGACCGAGGGTCTCGACGACACTCAGCTTGGGGGCCGGGTCGTCACCGTCGTCGCGGGTGAGCGCGAGCGCGGGGGACGACATGAGCAGCATCATCAGCGTCGTACCGGCCGCGACAGCACCGGCGCGCAGGGCGTTCTTCTTGTCCACGGTGCAAACGTAGCGAACACCTAAACGGGCCGCGCGCCCGGGGGTGCCGTACGGACGTCCCCCGACGGCCCGAAGACCGCGAGCAGCCGGTGCAGCCGGGGGGAGGCGGCCAGCTCCTCCAGGGTGAGCGGCTGGCCCTCGGGGCCCGCCACGGGCAGCCGCCAGTTGGGGTACTGGTCCCAGGTCCCGGGCAGATTCTGGGGCCGCCGGTCCCCCACCGCGTCCGGCAGCCACACCCCGACCATCGTGGCCGGCGTCCGCAGCAGGAACCGGTGGACGGCCCGCACCTCGGCCTCCTCGTCGCCCGGGCCCTCCGGCAGCAGCCCGAGCCGCTCCAGGCAGGTCAGCCACTCGCCGACCTCGGCCGTGTCCCGGGCGCGCTCGCGCCCCAGGTCGCCGGTGAGCAGCCCGAGCCGGTGGCGCAGGGCGACATGGTCACCGGAGAGGCGCGCGGCGGTGGAGGGGAGGTCGTGCGTGGTGGCGGTGGCCACGCAGTCGGCGCGCCACTCCTCCGGGGCCAGCGGCCGGCCCGTGCCCGACCAGTCCCGTTCGAACCAGAGCACGGAGGTGCCGAGCACCCCGCGTCGCGCGAGCTGTTCGCGTACCCCCGGCTCGACCGTGCCGAGGTCCTCGCCGATGACGACCGCGCCGGCCCGGTGCGCCTCCAGGGCGAGGACCGCGAGCATCGCCTCGGAGTCGTGACGGACGTACGTGCCCTCGGTGGGCTCGCGGCCCTCGGGGACCCACCAGAGCCGGAACAGGCCCATCACGTGGTCGATGCGCAGCGCGCCCGCGTGCCGCAGCAGCTCCCTCAATAGACCGCGGTACGGGGCGTAGCCGGAGGCGGCGAGGGCGTCGGGACGCCAGGGCGGCAGACCCCAGTCCTGACCGCGGGAGTTGAAGGCGTCGGGCGGGGCGCCGACCGACATCCCGGCGGCGAAGGCGTCCTGTGCCGCCCAGGCGTCGGAGCCCTCCGGATGGACGCCGACCGCGAGGTCGTGGACGATCCCGACGGCCATCCCCGCCTCACGGGCGGCCGCGCTCGCGGCCGCCAGCTGGCGGTCCGTCAGCCAGGCCAGCCGGCAGTGGAAGTCGACCCGGTCGGTCAGCTCGCCGTCGGCGCGGACGGCCGCGGCGGCGGAGCGGGGGTCGCGCAGCTCCTCGGGCCAGGTCCGCCAGTGGTGTCCGTGGCGTTCGGCGAGCGCGCAGTAGGTGGCGTGGTCCTCCAGCGCACGGCCCCGTTCGGCGAGGAAGTCGTGGTACTCGGCGCGTCTGCCCGGGCCCAGCTCCACGGTCCGTACGAGCTCCAGGGCGCGCCGTTTGACCTCCCACACCGCGTCCCGGTCGATCAACGCGCCCTTGCGCAGAACTCGTTCGCGCAGCTCGGCGGCGTCCCCGAGGATCGCGTCGAGCGCGTCGCGGTGGCGCGGGCCGACGAGGCCGTACTCGGGGATGTCCTCGATCCGCAGATGGACCGGGTCGGGGAAGCGCCGGGAGGAGGGACGGTACGGAGAGGGGTCGGTGGGCGCGCCGGGCACGGCCGCGTGCAGCGGGTTGACCTGCACGAAGCCGGCGCCGTGCGACCGGCCCGCCCAGGTGGCCAGTTCGCGCAGGTCGCCGAGGTCGCCCATGCCCCAGGAGTGGGTGGAGAGCACCGAGTAGAGCTGGGCGAGCAGCCCGTACACGCGCCCCTCGTGCCGGGGCACCCGCGCGGGGGCGACGATCAGCGTGCTGGGGCCGCCCCGTCCCTCGGGGTCCCGGGCCTCGACCTGGTGGACGCCGAGCGGCAGGTCCTCCCAGCGGTCCCCCTCGACGACCTCGCCCGACTCGGTCGTGACCCGCAGCCGGGTGCCGGGCGGAAGGTCCCGGGGCGGCCGGACGGGGCCGTCCCGCCAGAGCACCAGCGTGGTCGGGAGCAGCCGTTCCCGCTCGGCCCGCAGCGCCGTTTCGAGGGCGGCGGCGACCGCCTCCGGCGTGCCGGCGTCCACGTCGAGGGCGGCGAGCACGGTCACGACGGTGGCGTCGGGCACCTGGACGGTGACGCCCGCGGAGGGCTCGTACGCGGTGGCGACGCCGTGGAGGGCGGCGAGGCGGGCCAGGGTCACTTCACACTCCAGAGGTCTGGGACGGCGGTGGCGGCCGGCCCCGCGGTCACACTCCGGGGGACTCCGTGCCGCCCGAGGGGCCGGGGGCGGTGGGTTCGCTGGTGAGCGGCGCCACCATGGTCAGCGGCGGCTCGCTGGTGAGCGGGGTCGCCGAGGTCAGCGGCGGCTCGCTGGTGAGCGGGGCGGCGTGGGCGAGGGGCGGCTCGCTGGTGAGCGGGGCGGCGTGGGCGAGGGGCGGCTCGCTGGTGAGCGGGCCCTGTTTCAGCTCGGGTATCTCGGGGGCGTGGGGGGTGATCGTGGTCACGGGGGGTCTCCCGGTTTCGTCTCGACAGGTGGAACGACGTAGCCCTACCCACCGCGTCCCGTTTTACCGGCGGAGATTGGCGATCCACCGCCACCTCGCCGGAAGACCCCCGGGCAAACCCGACACTTCGGCCACCTGCATTGACACCCCGGCGGACGGGTGGTGGGCTCGTGACCCACTCGTGACCCAGAGGCGGCGTCACCGACAGGAGAGAGGGGCCCCGTGCACCTCCGACGCAGGAAGCGGACCGCGACGGCCGTGGCCGCCGCGGTGATCGGCGGGCTCCTCGGCAGCGGCCTCACCGGCGCCGCCCAGGCCGCCCCGGTCTCCCCCGTCACCACCCCCGACGTCCCGCGGAGCCCGGCCGGACCCGAGGTCTGGCCCCGCCCGCAGTCGCTGCGGGCCGCCGGTCCCGCCGTGCCGCTGGGTGACGAGGTGACGCTGCTCGCGGACGCCGACGCCGACCCGTACGCCGTCGCCGCGCTCCACGAGGTGCTGCGGGCGGCGGGGGCACGGACCGTCCACACGTCCCTGCCGGGCGGCGGGACCGTGATCCGCGTGGGCTCGGCCGCCTCCCAGGAGGCCCTGCGGGCGCTGCGCGCCGCCGAGCGGGCCGATCTGCCGCGCGGCGGCTACCGGCTCGCGACGGGCCGGTTCCAGGGCCGGGACACCGTCGCCCTGGACGGAGTCGGCGAGGACGGCCTGTTCCACGCCGTTCAGACACTGCGTCAGCTGATCGACGGCGCGGCGGAGGACGAGCGGCAGATCCCCGGTGTCGTCGTCCGCGACTGGCCCGGCACCGCCGTGCGCGGCCTGACGGAGGGCTTCTACGGTCGCCCCTGGAGCGGTGAACAGCGCCTCGCCCAGATCGACTTCATGGGCCGCACCAAGCAGAACCGGTACCTCTACGCGCCCGGGGACGACCCGTACCGCCAGACCCAGTGGCGCGACCCCTATCCCGCCGGGCAGCGCGCGGAGTTCCGCGCGCTCGCCGAGCGGGCCCGCGCCAACCATGTGACGCTCGCCTGGGCCGTGGCGCCCGCGCAGTCCATGTGTCTCGCCTCGGACGACGACATGAAGGCGCTCACCCGCAAGATCGACGCGATGTGGGCGCTGGGGGTGCGCTCCTTCCAGCTCCAGTTCCAGGACGCCAGCTACAGCGAGTGGCACTGCTCGAAGGACGCGGACACCTTCGGGCGCGGGCCCGAGGCGGCGGCGACCGCCCACGCGCGCGTCGCGAGCGAGGTGGCCCGTCATCTGGCCGCCCGGTACCCGGGCTCGGAGCCGCTCACGCTGATGCCGACGGAGTACTACCAGGACGGCGCGACCACCTACCGCACCGCGCTCGCCGCGGCGCTCGACGACCGGGTGCAGGTCGCCTGGACCGGCGTCGGCGCCGTCCCGCGCCGGATCACCGGGAGCGACCTGGCAGGCGCCCGGGACGCGCTGCGCCACCCGCTGGTCACGATGGACAACTACCCGGTCAACGACTACGCGCAGGACCGGCTGTTCCTCGGGCCCGCCATGGGCCGCGAGCCGGCCGTGGCGGCCGGCTCCGCCGCGTTCCTCGCCAACGCCATGGAGCAGGCCGCGGTCTCCCGGATCCCGCTCTTCACGGCCGCGGACTACGCCTGGAACCCGCGCGGTTACCGGCCGCAGGAGTCCTGGCGGGCCGCCGTCGACGAACTGGCGGGACCGAACCCGGCCGCCCGCGAGGCGCTGCGTGCGCTGGCCGGCAACGGGGCCTCGTCGATCCTCGACCCGGCGGGCGAGTCGGCGTACCTCAAGCCGCTGATGACCGCGTTCTGGAACAGCCGTACGGCCCGGGACGGAGCGGTACGGGAGAAGGCGGGGCGCGAACTGCGCGCGGCGTTCACCGTGATGCGGGAGGCGCCCCGGCGGCTCGCCGCGACGGCCGACGGCACCCTGGACGACGAGGTCGGCCCCTGGCTGGAGCAGCTGTCCCGCTACGGTCTCGCCGGCGAGACCGCCGTCGACATGATCCTCGCCCAGGCCCGTGACGACGGCGCCGAAGCCTGGCAGTCCCAGCTGCGGCTGGAGTCGCTGCGCGAGGCGCTCAAGGGGAGCGAGGTCACCGTCGGCAAGGGCGTCCTCGACCCGTTCCTCACCCGCGCGGTGACGGAGTCGGCGGCGTGGACGGGCGCGGACCGCGCGCGCCGCCCCGGCCGCACGGCGGACCGGGACGAAGACGCGTACACGGTGCGCCTCGACCGCTCGCGCCCCCTGGAGTCGGTGACGGTGATGACGGAGCCCGGCTCGGGCGAGTCGGCGCGCGTGGAGGCGTACCTCCCGGGTGAGGGCTGGCGTTCGCTGGGCCCGGTCTCCCCGACCGGCTGGACGCAGACGGACGTGCGGGGGCTGCACGCGGAGGCGGTACGGATCGCCTGGAACGGCGCGGACGGGCGGGGCGACCCGCGGGTGCGCTCCCTGGTGCCGTGGTTCGCGGACGACCCGCCCGCCGAGCTCGTGCTGGCCCGCGCGGAGCTGGACGCCGAGATCGGCGGACCCGCGGGGCGGGTGGACGTACGGCTGGTGGGCCGGAGCACCGACGAGGTGCGCGGGGCGCTGACGGCGCGGGCGCCGAAGGGGATCGAGGTACGGCTGCCCAAGGAGGCCCGGGTGCCGCGCGGTACGCGCGCGTCCGTCCCGCTGGAGGTCTCGGTCGCGCCGGACGTGCCCGCGGGCTCGTACCAGGTGTCGGTGTCCTTCGCGGGCGAGGAACGGATCCTGACGGTCCGCGCCTTCCCGCGCACGGCCGGCCCGGACCTGGCGCGTACGGCGACGGCCTCGTCATCCGGCGACGAGACCCCCGACTTCCCCGCCGTGTCGGCCCTGGACGGCGACCCGGCCACCCGCTGGTCCTCCCCCGCGGAGGACGGCGCGTGGTGGCAGATGGAGCTGGCGAGCCCCGCCCGGATAGGCCAGGTGGTCCTCCACTGGCAGGACGCGTACGCGTCCCGCTACCGGATCCAGGTCTCCGCCGACGGCCGCACCTGGCGCACGGCGGCGACCGTCGCCGAGGGCCGGGGCGGCCGCGAGAGCGTCCGCATGGACGCGGCGGACACCCGCTTCCTCCGCGTGCAGGGCGACCGGCGGGCGACGCGGTACGGCTACTCGCTCTGGTCGGTGGAGACCTACGCGGTGGCTCCGGCGGAGGAGCCCGTCACGCCCGAGGGGCCTGAGGAGACGCGGCAGCCCGAGCAGCCTCGGCAGCCGGAGCGGGGTGCAGGCCCGTCCCCCCCCGGCAGACGGAAGGAAAGGGGAAGGCCGTGGGCAAGTCGTTTTCCGACCGGGCCCCCGCTCGGCCGGAGGAGGGGGCTCCCCG
>NZ_JBHUYJ010000070.1:0-35567 GCF_042668715.1 Streptomyces sp. NPDC057271 | reverse complement strand
GGGCCCGTCGCCCGCGGACCGGTAGAAGGCGCGGGACGGTCCGCGGGCCGGTCGTCCGCGGACCGGTCGCCCGCGGGCCGGGAGGGGCGCGCCCGGCGGCACGCCCCCCGTACGGCGAAGGCCCGGCTCAACCCGTCTTCACGGCCCCTGTGGGGGCGGTGGAGACGGCGTCGATCCGGGCCATCACGTCGTCCGCGCCGTACGGCTGCAGGTAGGGCAGCCAGCGCGGGTCCCGGTGTCCGGTCCCGATGATCCGCCAGGCCAGACCGCTCGGCGGGGCGGGTTGGTGGCGCAGCCGCCAGCCCAGCTCGCGCAGGTGCCGGTCGGCCTTGACGTGGTTGCAGCGGCGGCAGGCCGCCACGACGTTCTCCCAGGCGTGCGTACCCCCGCGGCTGCGCGGAATGACGTGGTCGACGCTGGTTGCGACGCCACCGCAGTACATGCAACGCCCGCCGTCGCGGGCGAAGAGGGCTCTGCGGGTCAGAGGAACGGGCCCCCGGTAGGGGACCCGCACGAACCGCTTCAGCCGGACCACACTGGGTGCGGGGATGACGCGGGTCTCGCTGTGCAGGAAGGCGCCGGACTCCTCAAGGCAGAGTGCCTTGTTCTCGAGGACGAGGACGAGCGCGCGGCGGAGCGGTACGACGCCGAGAGGCTCGTACGACGCGTTGAGGACCAGGACATGCGGCACGGATGCCTCCTAATACGCCGGCGGCGCGTGGCTCGCGCCGGGACGAACTGCTCTCAGTCTCTCCTCATGCCTGGTCGGAGCGCCACCACGTCCCGGTAACGGGCTTGAAGTGTTCTCGACCACATCGGCAATCGGCTCCCCGTACATCCCCGCGTGAGGTCGGTCTCTCCCTCGAACATGCACCAGGAGTGCACCCGATGCCCCGATAGTGTGGATGTTCTGCGTACACCACGCCTGGAGGTTCTACGTGTCCTGGTCCGCCCTGTCGACCGCCGACGATCCGCAGCAGGTCCCCGTCACTCTCGACGAGGCCGCGGAGAAGGCGACGAGCGCCGCGGGCTGGGTGGAGGAGAACTGGTCCACCTGGCTGAACACCGGTCTGCGGATCATGCTCATCCTGGTCGTCGCCCTGCTGCTGCGGATGGCGATCCGTCGCGCCCTGACCAAGCTGATAGAGCGGATGAACCGCTCCGCCCAGGCCGTGGAGGGCACGGCGCTCGGCGGACTCCTCGTCAACGCGGAGCGGCGGCGGCAGCGCTCGGAGGCCATCGGCTCGGTGCTGCGGTCCGTCGCCTCGTTCCTGATCATGGGCACGGCGGGGCTGATGATCCTCGGCGCCTTCAAGATCGATCTGGCTCCGCTGCTCGCCTCCGCCGGTGTCGCCGGTGTGGCGATCGGCTTCGGCGCCCGGAACCTGGTCACGGACTTCCTCTCCGGCGTCTTCATGATCCTGGAGGACCAGTACGGCGTCGGCGACTCGGTCGACGCGGGCGTGGCCTCCGGCGAGGTCATAGAGGTCGGTCTGCGCGTGACGAAGCTGCGCGGCACCGACGGTGAGATCTGGTACGTCCGCAACGGCGAGATCAAGCGGATCGGCAACCTCAGCCAGGGCTGGGCGACCGCGGCGATCGACGTGACGGTCCGTCCGACGGAGGACCTGGACCGGGTGAAGTCCGTGATCGACGAGGTCGCGGCGGCCATGGCGAAGGACGAGCCCTGGAACGAGCGGCTGTGGGGCCCGGTGGAGATCCTCGGCCTGACCGAGGTGCTTCTCGACTCCATGACCGTCCGGGTCTCGGCGAAGACGATGCCGGGCAAGGCCCTGGGCGTCGAGCGCGAGCTGCGGTGGCGGATCAAG
This sequence comes from Streptomyces sp. NPDC057271, assembly GCF_042668715.1. Taxonomy (NCBI): domain Bacteria; kingdom Bacillati; phylum Actinomycetota; class Actinomycetes; order Kitasatosporales; family Streptomycetaceae; genus Streptomyces; species Streptomyces sp. NPDC057271. The sequence goes on along the minus strand of NZ_JBHUYJ010000070.1, from coordinate 33,738 downwards.
CGGGCGATGGACGCGGCCGGCATCCGGATCGTCGGCGGTGTACCGGCCCAGGCGGAGGAGTCCGCCGCGGACCCCACGGCCGGGATGGCGGCCCCTTCGGCCTACGCGTCGACGACGTCCCCGCAAGCCGTGGCGGCGAGCCCGCTGCCGAAGCCGGACCTCGCCAAGTAGTCCGTTCGTACACAGGAGGGCGCCCCGCCGACGATCGGCGCGGCGCCCCTCGCGTGTACGGCCAGGGTCGGAGCCCGAGGCGTCCGCCCTTGACGTCCGCGACGAGGCCGCTGCTCTTCCGCCGTTCCCCGCAGGCACTGGCCGGCCTGTTGTCCATCGAGGAAGTGGACGCGCTGGTGGATGCCGAATGCCTCCCAGCGCGGAACGTCGTCCTCCTCAAGGACGGCAAGGTCCTTGAGCGGCAGACTTACATCGACGGCGACATGCCCTGGCCCGGCGCCGTCCGCGCTCACCTCGACAGCGGGGGCACCCTCTCCGTACGCCAGCTCCAGACGCTCAGACCGTCGCTGAGCATCCTGCGCCGCGAAATCCAGGACGAGACCGGGTGCCTCGTGCACGTGAACGCGTACATGACCCCGCCCGGCGCCCAGGGGCTCAAGTACCACTACGACCCGTACGTCACGCTGATCGTCCAGCTCTCCGGCCGGAAGACCTGGCCCATCCACCCGCCGTTCGTCGAGAACCCGACGATCGAACACGGCAACTTCCTGGAACGCGGATTCACCTTCGCAGAACGGCGCTATCTGGCCAACATCCCGCCCGCACGAACGTTCACTCTGGAGCCCGGCGACGTCTTCCGGCTCCCCCGAGGATATGTCCACTCTCCGTACACCGAGGGCGACGAGACGTCACTGCACCTGACTTTCGCACTGAAAGAACGTACGTTCCACTGGCTCGCGTCGGAGATGACCCGCGAGGTCCTGTCCCAGGCCCTTGTGGACCCGGCCCTGCGGGCGGAGATCGCCCCCGCCCGCCTGCTGACCTCCCCCGAGGAGGCCGTGCGCCGGACGCGTGAATACCTGGTCGGGGCCCTGCTGCTGATGGAGCCCGCGAGCATGGCCGAACTCGCTCGGAGGGCCACGAGCCATGCCGGCCGGTGAGACCGCCGCCGTCGGTACGGTGCGCCCGTGACGCAGCACTGGCACGCCTACGCGTACACCGGCCGGTCCTATCCCGACTCGGCGATCCGGCGTGGCGAAGTCCCGGCGGACTATCCACCCATCGAGATCAAGGACTGGCTCACGCGCCAGAGAAACCACGTGGCGGCCACGTACGGTGACGTGGAGGACGCCGTCGCGTGGCTGGAAGGGGAGCTGACCCAGAACCCTCCGGCCGACCAGGAACGCTTTCCGATCTGGGACCGGTTGCAGCGCTCCCGCGAGACGCTGGTGCTGACCGCGGGGAACGACGTGGTCCACGGTTACTAGTCCAAGGCCCGGCAGTACGTCTCCCGGTCGCTCATCGCATGCCCCCGCACGGATGGGCAACCATGCCCGTACCAGTCCTGACCACCACCTCACGGGACCCCGCGGGTAACACTTCGACCCCGCCGCCGGGGACTCCTTCGGTGCCCGGGTATTGACGTCCGCGCGACGGCCGTCCTACCGTCCTCCTGTCCAATAGGAAACTTTCCTAACAGTGAGAGGGGCGGGTGCATACGACATGGCCGGTACGACCCCGGGTATCCCCGGCACCCCACGTGTGCTGCGGGCCATGAACGACCGGGCGGCTCTCGATCTCCTCCTGGAGCACGGGTCCCTCTCCCGCACCCGGATCGGCAAGCTCACCGGCCTGTCCAAGCCCACCGCCTCGCAGCTCCTCGCCCGCCTCGAAGCCGCCGGGCTCGTCGTCGCCACCGGGACCACGGCGGGCCGGCCGGGTCCCAGCGCACAGCTGTACGCGGTCAACGCCCGGGCCGCCTTCGCCGCCGGACTCGACGTGACCCCGCGGCTGATCCGCGCCGCCGTCGCCGACATCGGCGGCGAGGTCGTGGGCGCGTTCGAGCTGCCCACCCCGGGCCGCGCGGCCGACGACGTCGTACGGCAGGTCACCACCGCCCTCGACGGCGCCGCCAAGGACGCCGGGATCACCCGGGCCGAGGTGCACCGGCTCGTCATCGGCACCCCCGGCGCCTTCGACCCGGCCACCGGGCGCCTGCGGTACGCCTCCCACCTGCCCGGCTGGCACTCCCCCACGCTCCTGGAGGAACTTGCGGCCGCGCTCCCGATGCCGTTCGAGTACGAGAACGACGTCAACCTGGTGGCCGTCGCCGAGCAGCGCCTCGGCGCCGCACGGGGCCACGAGGACTTCGTGCTGCTCTGGAACGAGGAGGGCCTGGGCGCCGCGCTCGTCCTCGGCGGCCGGCTCCACCGCGGTTTCACCGGCGGCGCCGGCGAGGTCGGCTTCCTGCCTGTGCCCGGCACCCCGCTCGTACGACAGGTCACCAAGGCCAACTCCGGCGGCTTCCAGGAGCTGGCCGGCGCTCAGGCCGTGCCCCGGATCGCGCGGGCCGAGGGTATCGAGACCCCCGAGCACCCCCACGTACCCGCCGCGTCCCGCCTGCTCGCCCACGCCGCCGCGCACCACGGCGACGACCCGCGGTACGCGGCGCTCCTCGACCAGTACGCCGAGCGCCTCGCCACCGGTCTCGCCTCGCTCGTCGCCGTCCTGGACCCCGAGGTCGTCGTCCTGTCCGGCGAGGCGATCGTCAGCGGCGGGGAACCCCTGCGCGAGCGCGTCCAGTCCGAGCTGGCCGAACTCGCCGCCTCCCGGCCGCGGCTCGTCCTCGGCGGCGTGGAGCGGCACCCCGTCCTGCGCGGAGCCCTGGAGAGCGCCCTCGCCACCACCCGCGACGAGGTCTTCGACACGTCCCGCTAGACCACGGACCACGGGCCACCGAGCACAAGCCACTCCAGCACCTCCGGTAACGCCCGCACCGCCCGCATCGCCCGCAGTCCCCCTTCCCCCGTCGACCCTCCGCCACAGGGAGTTCCGTCATGCCCGTACGCGCCCGCAGAACCGCCGTCGCGCTCGCCGCGACCGCCTCGATCGCCCTCCTCGCCTCGGCCTGCACCGGCTCCACCGGGAACAAGGCGGGCGACGACCCGAACGCCGAGACCACGATCACGTTCTGGCACGGCTGGTCGGCGCCCTCCGAGGTGAAGGCGATCCAGGACAACGTCGACCGCTTCGAGAAGGCCCACCCGAACATCAAGGTGAAGACCGTCGGCAACATCAACGACGACAAGCTGAGCCAGGCGCTGCGAGCGGGCGGTTCGAACGGCCCGGACGTGGCCGCGTCCTTCACCACGTCCAACGTCGGCAAGTTCTGCCACACGGGCGCGTTCGCGGACCTCAAGCCCTTCCTGGAGAAGGACAGGGTGGACCTGGACAAGACCTTCTCGAAGATCCTCCAGGACTACACCCAGTTCGAGGGCAAGCGCTGCTCGCTGCCGCTGCTCTCCGACGCGTACGGGCTCTACTACAACAAGGACGCCTTCCGGGCCGCCGGCATCACCGCCCCGCCGAAGACCTGGTCGGAGTTCACCGAGGTCGCCAAGAAGCTGACCAAGGAGAAGGGCGACAGCTACGAGCGCCTCGGCTTCATGCCGAACTACCTCGGCTACGAGACCGTCCCCTCCCACTACATGTCGCAGTGGGACCACTCGTACTTCGACGGGAACGGCAAGTCCAACCTCGCCAAGGACCCGGGCTTCGCCGAGATGCTGACGTACCAGAAGTCGCTGGTCGACAGCCTGGGCGGGTTCGCGAAGCTCGACAGGTACCGCACCTCCTTCGGCGACGAGTGGGGTGCGAAGCACCCCTTCCACACCGGTCAGGTCGCCATGCAGCTGGACGGCGAGTGGCGGCTGAACTTCATCAAGGAGGCGAAGGTCGGCTTCGAGGTCGGCGTCGCACCCCTGCCGGTCGCCGACGACGAGGTGGCCGAGTACGGCAAGGGCTACCTCTCCGGCACGATCATCGGCATAGCGCCGCAGAGCAAGAAGCAGAACGCGGCCTGGGAACTGATCAAGTACATGACCATGGACACCGAGGCCGTGGTGAACTTCGCCAACGACATCGGCAACGTCCCCTCCACGCTGGCCGCCCTCACGTCGCCGAACCTGAAGGCCGACGACAACTTCAAGGTCTTCCTGCGGATCGCGCAGCACCCGGAGTCCTCGACCTCCGACGGCGCCGTGAACGGTTCCGCGTACCAGGACACCTTCCAGGACTTCGCCCAGAAGTACGAGAAGGGCCAGGTCAAGGACCTGAGGAAGGGGCTCGAGGAAACTGCCGCCCAGATAGACCGCGACATCGCCCAGGCGAAGTAAGACCCGGGACCGGTACCTCATGTCCACCGACACCCTCGAAGGGCGTCAGGCGGCGCTGCGGTCGAAGCGCGTGCGGAGCGCGCTGCGCACCGCGGCGTTCATGTCGCCCTGGCTGATCGGCTTCAGCGTCTTCTTCGCGTACCCGCTCGTCTCGACCGTCTACTTCTCGCTGATGAAGTACGACGGGCTCAACCCTCCGACCTGGCGGGGCCTGGACAACTGGACGTACGTCCTCTCCGACCTGCCGAAGTTCTGGCCGGCCATGCAGAACACCCTCTGGCTCGCGGTCGTCATGGTCGCCTGCCGGGTGGTCTTCGGCCTCGGCATCGGCCTGCTCGTCACCAGGATCAAGACCGGCGCCGGGTTCTTCCGGACCCTGTTCTACCTGCCGTACCTGGCACCGCCGGTGGCCGCGACGCTCGCCTTCGTCTTCCTCCTCAACCCGGGCACGGGGCCGGTCAACTCGCTCCTGGAGGCCGTCGGCATCCCCGCGCCCTCCTGGTTCAACGACGCGGCCTGGGCCAAGCCGGCGCTGACCGTCCTCGCCGTGTGGGGCGTCGGGGACCTCATGGTCATCTTCATGGCCGCGCTGCTCGACGTACCGAAGGAGCAGTACGAGGCGGCGGAGCTGGACGGGGCCTCCGCCTGGCAGCGGTTCCGCTACGTCACCCTGCCGAACATCTCGCCGGTCGTCCTCTTCGCGGTCGTCACCGGGATCATCGGCGCGATGCAGTACTACACCCAGCCCATCGTGGCGGCGAAGGTCGCCTCCGGGGTGATGGGCGGTTCGGGCCAGACCTTCGAACCGGGCCATCCGGACGACTCCACGCTGACCCTGCCGCAGCTCGTCTACAGCCTCGGCTTCGGCCGCTTCGACTACGGTGCGGCCTGCGTCGTGGCCCTCGTCCTGTTCGCGCTCTCCATGGCCTTCACCGCGCTGCTGATGCGCCGGCGGGGCGGCCTGATCGGCTCGGGTGACTGACCATGTCCTCCTCCGTCTCCACGCTCGACCGTCCCGTGGACAGGAAGCGCCCCGCCGGGGCCGCCGCGAAGTCGGCCCGCCGCAGGGCGTTCCTGCACTGGATCGCCGTGCACTCCCTCGGGACGGCCGCGGCCCTGTTCTTCGTGCTGCCGTTCGTCTTCGTCCTGCTGACGTCCCTGATGAGCGACCATCAGGCGCTCACCCGCGACCTCACGCCGAACTCCTGGCACTGGGACAACTACGTCCGGGTCTTCCAGACCCCGGGGTTCCTGGACTGGTGGAAGAACTCCCTGCTGTACGCGGGTCTCGGTACCGCGCTCGTGGTGGTGTCCTCGATCCCGGTGGCGTACGCGCTCGCCAAGTTCCGCTTCCGGGGCCGGCACCTGTCGCTGCTGCTCGTCATCTCGATGATGATGCTGCCGCCGCAGGTGATCATCATTCCGATGTACCTGTTCTGGGCCAAGCAGATGGACCTCTCGGGCACGCTCTGGCCGCTCATCATCCCGATGGCCTTCGGTGACGCCTTCGCGATCTTCCTGCTGCGCCAGTTCCTGCTGACGATCCCGAACGAGTACATCGAGGCCGCGAAGATCGACGGGTGCGGTGAACTGCGCACCCTCCTCAAGGTCGTGCTCCCGATGGCGAAGCCCGGCATCGCCGCCGTGGCGCTGTTCCAGTTCTTCTACTGCTGGAACGACTACTTCGGACCGCAGATCTACGCCTCCGACAACCCGGCGGCGTACACGCTGAGTTATGGCCTGGAGTCCTTCAAGGGCGCACACCACACCGACTGGAATCTGACCATGGCCGCGACCGTCCTGGTCATGGCCCCTGTGATCCTCCTCTTCTTCTTCGCCCAGAAGGCGTTCGTCGAGGGAGTCACACTGACCGGAGTGAAGGGCTAGCCGAGAATGAAGCTCGCTGTCGTGGGGGGCGGCTCCACCTACACCCCCGAACTGATCGACGGATTCGCGCGGTTGCGCGACACCCTGCCCGTCACCGAACTCGTCCTCGTCGACCCGGCCGCCGACCGGCTCGGACTGGTCGGCGGACTGGCCCGGCGGATCTTCGCCAAGCAGGGCCACGAAGGGAAGATCGTCACCACCTCCGACATCGACGCCGGGGTGGCGGGCGCGGACGCCGTGCTGCTCCAGCTGCGGGTCGGCGGCCAGGCCGCCAGGAACCAGGACGAGACGTGGCCCCTGGAGTGCGGCTGCGTCGGCCAGGAGACCACCGGCGCCGGCGGGCTCGCCAAGGCGCTGCGGACGGTGCCGGTCGTCCTGGACATCGCCGAGCGGGTCCGGCGCACCAACCCGGACGCCTGGATCATCGACTTCACCAACCCCGTCGGCATCGTCACGCGCGCGCTGCTCCAGGCCGGCCACAAGGCCGTCGGACTGTGCAACGTGGCCATCGGCTTCCAGCGGAAGTTCGCACACCTCCTCGACGTCACCCCGGCCGAGATCCACCTCGACCACGTCGGGCTCAACCACCTGACCTGGGAGACCGCCGTACGGCTCGGCGGCCCGGAGGGCGAGAACGTGCTGCCGCGGCTGCTCGCCGAGCACGGCGACACGCTCGCCGACGACCTGCACCTGCCGCGCCTGGTCATGGACCGCTTGGGAGTCGTCCCCTCGTACTACCTGCGCTACTTCTACGCACACGACGAGGTCGTACGGGAGCTGGGCACCAAGCCCTCGCGGGCGGCCGAGGTCGCCGCGATGGAGAAGGAGCTCCTGGAGATGTACGGGGACCCGGCGCTCGACGAGAAGCCGGCGCTGCTCGCCAAGCGGGGCGGGGCCTTCTACTCGGAGGCGGCGGTGGACCTCGCCGCCTCCCTGCTTGGCGGGGGAGGCTCTCCGTATCAGGTGGTGAACACGTACAACAACGGCACGCTGCCGTTCCTCGCCGACGACGCCGTCATCGAGGTGCAGGCGGCGGTGGGGGCGAACGGCGCGACGCCACTACCGACGGCCCCGCTCGACCCGCTGTACGCCGGACTGGTCTCCCATGTGTCCGCGTACGAGGAGCTGGCTCTGGAGGCGGCGCTGCGCGGTGGCCGCGACCGGGTGTTCAAGGCGCTGCTCGCACACCCGCTGGTGGGTCAGTACGAGTCCGCCGAGGGCCTCACCGACCGGCTGATCGCACACAACCGGGAGCACCTCGCGTGGGCGTGAACCTCGACGGCGCGCTCCTGGCGATCGACGCGGGCAACAGCAAGACCGACGTGGCGATCGTGGGAGCGGACGGGACCGTACTCGGCTCGGCGCGCGGCGGCGGGTTCCAGCCGCCCGTGGTCGGTGTCGAGGCGGCCCTGGACGTCCTGGCGGAGGCGGTGGGACGGGCTGCCGCCCCGACGGGCCACCCCCTGGAGTTCGCACATGTCTCCGCGTGCCTCGCCAACGCCGATCTGCCGGTGGAGGAGGCGGAGTTGAAGGTCGCTCTCGACGCGAGGGGCTGGAGCCCGTCCGTACGGGTGTACAACGACACCTTCGCCGTCCTGCGCGCCGGGCTCGACGAGCCGCGCGGTGTCGCCGTGGTGTGCGGGGCTGGGATCAACTGTGTCGGGATGCTGCCGGACGGGCGGACCGCCCGCTTCCCCGCCCTCGGGAAGATCTCCGGGGACTGGGGCGGCGGCAGCGGACTCGCCGAGGAGGCGCTGTGGTTCGCCGCCCGGGCGGAGGACGGGCGGGGTGAACCGACGGCCCTGGCACGGACGTTGCCCGCGCATTTCGGGCTGCCGACGATGTACGCGCTGATCGAGGCGCTGCATCGGGGGAGCGTCGCGTACGAGCGGCGGCACGAGCTGACGCCGGTGCTGTTCCGTACGAGTGCGGAGGGCGACGCGGTCGCCCGCTCGCTGGTGCGACGGCTGGCCGAGGAGGTCGTCGCGCTGTCGGCGGTCGCGCTCGGCCGGCTCGGCCTGCTCGACGAGGAGGCTCCGGTGATGCTGGGGGGCAGCGTGCTGGCCGCACGCCATCCCGAGCTGGACGGGCTGATCGCCGAACTCCTCGCGGTGAAGGCGCCGAAGGCGGTGGTGGGTGTGGTCACCGCGCCGCCGGTGCTGGGTGCGGCCCTCCTCGCCCTGGACGAGGCGGCGGCGCCGCCGGAGGCCGCGACACGGCTACGGCTCCACTACGCCTGAGGCGCCGCGGGTGGACCGAAGGCGGGGCGTCTCCCTCACGGGGGGGGCGCCCCGCCCCTCGTTCACCCCTTCGTGTCGGTCCGTCCGTGGAACCGACGGGGGCGAGAAGGCGTGTTCACAGCAGGGGGTTCGCCTACGGGGCCGGCGCGACATGGGGCACGATAAGAACAAGATCCAGTCAATCCTGGTGTGCGGGTGGGGCCCCTGAGGCCATACTGCTGGCCGGGAGCGTCGGACCGAGGGGGAGGCCACGTTGACACACCCGCCGAATGCGCCCGCCGCCTCGGCGCCGGGCAGCGTGCCCGCCCACCCGGTTCCGGGTGTGCCCGCGCAGGCGTCGGCGCCGTCCGGTGCGGCCGTGTCCGCCTCCTCCGTCGTCCCCTCGCCGGCCGGGCCGCCCACCGGGCGCGCACCGTGGGACGAGGTCCGGGTTCGGCTGCGCCGCGCGGCCACGACCGAGCCGGGCCGCCTCCAGATCCTCGGCGCCGTCCTGGCCCTGCTCGTCGTCGCGTTCGGAGCCGTGACCGCGTTCGAGGTCTCCGACCGGGCCGGCTCGGCCGAGGACGTGGTGAGCCGCAGCCAGCCGCTGAGCGCCGACGCCGCGGACATCTACCGCTCCCTCGCCGACGCCGACACGGCCGCGGCCAGCGCCTTCCTGTCCAAGGAGCGGGACCCCGCCGACCTCCAGAAGCGGTACGCCGACGACATCACCACCGCGTCCCGCCTGCTGGTCAAGGCGGCGGCGAGCACCGGCGGCTCGTCGCAGTCCGCCCGCGAGATCACCACGCTCAACGAACAACTCCCCCGCTACACCGGTCTGATCGAGCGGGCCCGGGCCGCCAACCGGCAGGGCCTGCCGCTCGGCGGCGCCTATCTGCGGTACGCGAACCAGCTGATGTCCACACAGCTGCTGCCCGCCGCCGAGCGGCTGTACGAGGCGGAGACCGAGCGGCTCAAGCGGGACGACGAGGACGCCCGGGACTGGCCGTTGCTCTCCCTCGCCCTCGGCCTCGCCGCCCTCGCCGTCCTCGTCTGGGCCCAGCGCCGTACCTACGTGCGGACCAACCGGGTCTTCAACCAGGGGCTGCTCGCCGCGACCGCCGCCTCCGTGATCGTGCTCCTCTGGCTCGCCGCCGCGCACACCGTCGCCCGCGCCGGGCTCGACGACGCCCGTGAGCACGGGCAGAGCTCGCTCCAGGTCCTCAACGCCGCCCGGATCAGCTCCCTCAAGGCGCGGGCCAACGAGAACCTGACGCTGGTCGCCCGGGGCGCGGTCCTCACCGCCGACGGCAGGAGCGACAAGTACGAGACGGACTACACGACCAGCATGAAGTCGCTGACCGGCGCGCTCGCCGAGGCGCGTGAGCTGGCCGACGACGACGCCGGTCGCGACCCGCTGAGCGTCGCCGTGGAGCGTACGGCCGACTGGCGCGAGCGCCACAAGGACGCCAGGGACAAGGACGACGCGGGCGACTACGAGGGTGCGCGGACCGGTGTCGTCGGACCGGGCGCCTCCACGGGACAGTCCTTCGACCAGGTCGACGCGGCCCTGAAGCGGGCCCTGGGCCACGAGCAGAGCGAGTTCACCCAGGCCGCCGAGGGCGGTCGGGACGCGCTCAGCGCCCTCCCGCTGGGCGCTGCCGCGCTCGGGGTCCTGGGCGCGGCGGGTGCCGTGACGGGCGTCAACCGCAGGCTTTCGGAGTACCGGTGAGAGGGGGCGGGATGCGGAACGGCGTCGACGGCGCAAGGAAGCGCGGACCGGCCCGGCTCCTCGGCGGGCGCCCCCTGGCGCGGCTGCGCGGCTGGGGCGGTGTGGGGGCGATGGCGGTGGCCTGCGGGCTGACGGCGTCACTGACCCTGCTGCCACTGACCCGCAGCGCGAACGGCGCCCCCGTCTCCCCCGTGGCGACCGGCCCGGGGGTCGGGGCCGGCGTGCAGGTCAACGCGGACACCTGCCGGAACCCCGAGGCCTCGCTCACCCCGTCCACCGCCGACGGCCCGGCCGTGGAGGCGATCAAGGCGCGCGGCAAGCTCGTCGTCGGCGTCGACCAGAACAGCTTCAACTGGGGGTACTTCAACCCCGAGACCAGGGAGCTGGAAGGGTTCGACATCGCGCTGGCCAGGGCGATCGCCAAGGACCTGCTGGGCAGCGAGGACGCGATCATCTTCCGCACGATCCCCACCAACCAGCGGATCGCGGCCCTGGACAGCGGGAAGGTCGACCTCGTCGTCCGCACGATGACGATCAACTGCAAGCGGATCGAGCAGGTGGCCTTCTCCACGGCCTACTTCCAGGCCGGTCAGCAGGTCCTGGCGCCCAAGGACTCGACCGACATCACCGGGTACGACTCCTCGCTCAGCGGCAAGCGGGTCTGCACGGCGGAGGGCTCCACGGCCTACGAGGCCCTGGTGGACAACTCCTTCGGAGCCACGTTCAAGGACGAGGGGGACGGCACCGGGAGCGACAGGGACCGGTACACCGTCCCGAACCAGCTGGACTGCCTGGTCCGGCTCCAGATGGGCGAGGTCGACGCGGTCGTCACCGACAACGCGCTGGCGGCGGGACAGGCCGCGCAGGACCCGGCCGTCGAGCTCAAGGGCAGACCGTTCACCACCGAGTACTACGGAGTCGCCGCCAAGCTCGGCAACGACGACCTCGTCCGCCGGGTCAACCACGTCCTCGTGCAGTACCGCCAGGGCGCCTGGACCGCGGCGTACGACAAGTGGCTGAAGGCGGACCTGCCCGGGATATCCGGGCCGCCCGCACCCATGTACAAGTAGAGCGAGAGGTGATCGATGGGCGTCGCGGGCACCCCAGGGCCGGTGATGGACCGGGACGAGGTGGACCGTGCGCTGGCGCGGCTCGGCGCGGAGCACAAGGCGATCGAGGACTCGCTGCTGGCGCTCCAGGACCACGCGGGCCGCAGGCTGCTCGAAGGCGCCGAGCTGACCGGGACCACCCGGGACCGCTGGCACTCCACCGAGCGGACGATCACCGTGCTCTGGACGTACTTCGACGCGTACACGGACGCCCTGAACGGCGCCCGTGAACTGCGGGCACGCCGGCGCTGGGCCAGTCGCGAAGACCTGGTGGAGCTGACCGAGCGGCTGCGCGGCGAGAGCGTGCTCGTCGCGGGCGGCGCGCAGCAGCCGGCCGCCGCGTCGCTCACCGGCTCCGCCCGGCTCTCCGAGCGGTTCACGCTGGAGCGGCTGGTCGCCCGGATGAACGAGCTGTACGCCTCCTCGCTCGACATGGTCGTGACCGCCGACGCCGTCTGGTCCGCGCTGCCGGCGCGGATAGACCTCCTCGCCGCCGAGCTGGGGCGGACCCGCTCGCTCGCGCACTCCGTCGGGGTGCGCCCCGGGGAGCATCCGGCCGGGGACGAGCTGGAGGCGATCACGGCCGAGCTGAGCGCGCTGCGCTCCCAGGTCGTCACCGACCCGCTGGCCTTCTGGCGCCCCGCCGCGGGGAGTTCGGCGCCGGGCGGCGGACGGCCCGACACCGAGCGGTACGACCGGGCGGCCCGCGCCCTGGAGGACATCCGGCGGGAGATCGAGGCGGTCCTCGCGGTCCGGCAGGACTCCGAGGACCGGCTGCTGAGGCTGCGGGACGTCCTCTCGCGCGCCGACCGGACGCTCGCCGAGGCACGGGTGGCGCGCGGCGAGGTCCTCGCCAAGATCGCCGCCTCCGAGGTACCTGCGGTCAGCGGCCCTCCGACGGTCCTCCAGGAACGTCTCTCGACGGCCGCCGAGTACCGCCGACACGCCCAGTGGCACCGGCTCTCGCCGCTCCTGGAGTCGCTGGAGCAGGAGGCCGAGGACGAACTGCAGCGCGCCCGCGCGTCCTTGACCGCCGTCACCGCGCCGCTCGCGGTCCGCGCCGAGCTGCGCGGCCGGCTCGACGCGTACAAGGCGAAGGTGGCCCGGCTCGGCGCGGCGGAGGATCCGCTGCTGGTCGAGCGGTACGACGCGGCGCGCCGGATGCTGTGGAGCGCGCCCTGCGACCTGCGCGTCGCCGAGCAGGCGGTCCTGCGCTACCAGCAGGCCGCCGCGGAGGTCCTGTCCGGACCGAGAGACGCCAGGGGGAGTCAGTGGTGAGCACCTGTCAGCGTCCCTCGTGCGAGGGATCGTACGAGGACATGGGCGGCGGCGAGCTGTACTGCGACACCTGCGGACTCGCTCCGGTCGTCGCCGCCATGGGGTCTCCCCTGATCGAGCGAAGCCGAGAGCTCGGGGAAGGGATGCTCCAGGCCAACCCGACCGGGATAGCCGTGCCCGGCAAGGGGTCGGGCTCGTCCCGGTCGAGTTCGCGCTCCTCCTCCCGCGGCTCCACGCGCTCCTCCCGCTCGTCCACGTCCCGCCGTTCGGTCTCGGGGCGCCTGTCGCGTTCCCTGTCGGGCGGGAGCAGCGGCCGTTCGGTGTCGGTGCGCAGCTCGGGCTCGTCGACCGCGCAGTCCGGCCGGAACCGGCTGGGCGCCGGACTGGTCGCGATCCCCGAGGTGCCGCGCCCCGACCCGCGCGCCGCGGTGATGGAGAACCCCGAGGTCCCCGAGCGGAAGCGATTCTGCTCGCGCTCGGACTGCGGGGCCCCGGTGGGCCGTTCACGCGGCGACCGGCCGGGCCGCACGGAGGGCTTCTGCACCAAGTGCGGTCATCCGTACTCCTTCGTACCGAAGCTGCGCGGCGGGGACGTCGTGCACGGGCAGTACGAGGTCGCGGGCTGCCTCGCCCACGGCGGCCTCGGCTGGATCTACCTCGCCGTCGACCGGGCGGTCTCGGACCGCTGGGTGGTCCTCAAGGGCCTGCTGGACACCGGCGACCAGGACGCGATGGCGGCGGCGATCTCCGAGCGCCGCTTCCTCGCCGAGATCGAGCACTCCAACATCGTCCGGATCTACAACTTCGTCGAACACCTCGACGCGCGCACCGGCTCCCTGGACGGCTACATCGTCATGGAGTACGTCGGCGGCAAGGCGCTCAAGGAGATCGCCAACGACCGCCGCACGCCGGACGGCCGGCGCGATCCGCTGCCGGTCGAGCAGGCCTGCGCGTACGGGATCGAGGCCCTGGAGGCGCTCGGCCACCTGCACAGCCGGAACCTGCTGTACTGCGACTTCAAGGTCGACAACGCGATCCAGAGCGAGGACCAGCTCAAGCTCATCGACATGGGCGCGGTCCGGCGGATGGACGACGACGAGTCCGCAATCTACGGCACGGTGGGCTACCAGGCGCCGGAGGTGGCCGAGGTCGGCCCGTCGGTGGCGAGCGACCTGTACACCGTGGCGCGCACGCTCGCCGTGCTGACCTTCGACTTCCAGGGATACACGAACGTCTTCGTCGACTCGCTGCCCGACCCGGAGCACATCGAGGTCTTCCGGACGTACGAGTCGTTCTACCGTCTCCTGGTCCGTGCGACGGACCCCGACCCCGCCCGCCGTTTCGCCTCCGCGCAGGAGATGGCGGAGCAGCTGACGGGCGTCCTGCGCGAGGTCGTCGCCCTCCAGTCGGGCCGTCCACGCCCGGCCCTGTCGACCCTGTTCGGCACGGAACTGCGGGTCACGGACACCGTGTTGTTCGCGGAGCTGACGGAGGACGTCTCCCTCCTGGGCGCCAGCGAGCGGGGCCGCGGCCGGACGGCGGCGGCACGGCCCGTCACTCAGGCGCCGCATCCCGCGCCGGGCGCACCGCTACCCGCGCCGGGCGCACCGCCGCTCCCCGCCCAGGGCACACCGCTACCCGCGCCGGCCGGCGGCACGGTGCCCGCGCAGGCGCAGAGCGGCGCGCTTCTCGCGGCGCTCGACGGGCGGGCCGCCTCGCTCGCGCTGCCCGTGCCACGGGTGGACCCCGGGGACCCCAACGCCGGTTTCCTCGCGGGCCTGATGGCCTCCGCCCCGGCCGAGCTGATCAGCGCCCTCGGCACCGCGCCCGCGCCCTCCCTCGAACTGCGGCTGCGCGAGCTGCGGGCCCTCCTGGAGATGGCCGACCTCGGCTCCGCCGGGCGCGCGCTCGCCACGTTGGAGGAGGAGCACCCGGACGACTGGTGGGTCGTCTGGTACCGCGGGGTGACCTCCCTGGTGACCGGCGACCACGAGCACGCGGCGCTCTCCTTCGACGCGGTCTACGACGCGTTCCCCGGTGAGCCCGCGCCCAAGCTGGCCCTGGGCATCTGCGCCGAGGTGCTCGGCCAGCTGGACAACGCCGCCGAGTACTACCGCCTGGTGTGGGCGACCGACCCCAGCTATGTGAGCGCCGCGTTCGGACTCGCCCGGGTGTGCCTCGCGGCCGGCGACCGCACCGGAGCCGTACGGGCCCTGGAGTCCGTGCCGGAGGCGTCCATCCACTACACGGCGGCCCGGGTGGCGGCCGTTCGGGCGCGGCTGCGGCGGCGGGCGGCGCACGAGCCGCTCGGCGTGGACCTCACGGCGGCCGCGGCGCAGGTCTCCGCGCTCCAGGACCTCGGTCTGGACGCGGTGCGCCGGGAGACGCTGTCGACGGAGGTCCTCGGCTCGGCGCTCGACTGGGTACTCTCCGGGAGTCCCGGAACGGCTCCGGGCGGAGCGCGGCTGCTCGGCAGCGAACTGAACGAGCGTGGACTGCGCTTCGGCCTGGAACGCTCGTACCGGGTGCTCGCCCGGCTCGCTCAGCGGGGCGAGGAGAGGATCGAACTGGTGGAGCGGGCCAACCGTTTCCGCCCTCGGACGTGGGTGTGAGTATGTCCCAGAAGCCCCAGCACGAAATCTCCGCCTGCCCCGGCTGCGCGGAGCCGCTGGAGTCGGGTGACCGGTTCTGCGGGGCGTGCGGTCACGACCTCGCGGCCGTCCCGGCCGCGGCCCCGGAGCCGGACCGGCCCACGGTCGCGATCGGGACGCCGGTGAACTGGCCCGAGCCTCCGCCCCGCGAGCCGGGCTCGCTCTCGACGGCCACACAGCACCCGGGCGACCTCCCGGGCACGGACTCGGGCGGCCGCGACCTGCCGACGCAGGCGGTCCGCACGGACGGTCCGCCCCGGGCCGGAGCCTCGGAGACGGCCGGCGCGCCCGCCTCGCCCGCGGCACCCGCCGTGGCTCCCGCACCGCCCGCGGCACCCGCCGGCGCGCCCGCCTCGCCCCCGGCACCCGCCGTGGCTCCCGCACCGCCCGCGCCCGTCAGCGGGATCGCGGCGCTCGCCGCCGAGGCCGCAGGCAGCCCCGAGCCGCACGGCTCCCCCACACCCGAGGGCGATTTCACCCTCGCCGCGCCCGACCCACGCGCCGCCGCGCAGCTCGCCACCCCGCCCACCGGGACCAGGCTGTGCGTCGCCTGCCGTGCCGGAGCCGTGGACTCCGACGGTTACTGCGAGAACTGCGGGCACGCCCAGCCACGCGAACGCGACCACATGGAGGAGGAGCTCTCCACCGTCGCCGCCGTCAGCGACCGCGGACTGCGCCACCACCGCAACGAGGACGCGTTCGCGGTCTCGGCCACCGCGCTGCCCGACGGCTCCCCCGCCTCCCTGGCCATCGTCTGCGACGGCGTCTCCTCCGCGACCCGCCCCGACGAGGCCTCCGCGGCCGCCGCCCGGGCGGCCGGGCAGTCGCTGCTCTCCGCCCTGCCCCGCGGCACCCATCCGCAGCAGGCCATGCACGAGGCGATCGTCGCCGCCTCCGAAGCGGTCAACTCCCTCGCCGAGCAGCCCGGCCAGGACGGCATGGAGCACGACCAGCACCGCCACCAGAACGCCCCGGCCTGCACCATCGTCGGCGCGGTCGTCGCCGACGGACTGCTGATCGTCGGCTGGGTCGGCGACAGTCGCGCCTACTGGGTGCCGGACGACCGCACCTCCCCGCCCGCCCGGCTCACCCAGGACGACTCCTGGGCCGCCCAGATGGTCGCCACGGGCCTGATGAACGAGGCCGAGGCGTACGCCGACGCGCGGGCCCACGCCATCACGGGCTGGCTCGGCGCCGACGCGTACGAACTGGAGCCGCACACCGCCGCGTTCAAGCCCGACCGCCCCGGGGTGGTCGTGGTCTGCACCGACGGGCTCTGGAACTACGCGGAGGCCGCCGACGAGATGGCCCGGGTCGTCCCCGCGGACGCCGCGGGGCGCCCGCTGCACGGCGCCCAGGTGCTCGTCGGCCACGCCCTGGACGGCGGGGGCCACGACAACGTAACAGTGGCCCTCCTGCCGTTCGCCCTCTCCCCGCAAGGGGCAGGATCGGCCTGAGCGGTCGTCGGCGCCCTGTCCCTCCCATCCTTCACGTTTGTCTGTCGAGGAGCCTCAACCCATGGCGAACTTCTCCAAGTCGACCGTGCCGCAGTTCTCGGTGGACGTGTACCAGAACGAGTTCCTGCCGGAGGGCGGCCGCGAGGTCAACGCCATCGTCACGGTCACCTCGACCGGCGGCGGCACGAGCGGCCGTGCGACGGCGAGCGTCGACGCGGGCACGGGCGTGGGCACGGGGGCGGGGGCGGGCGTGGGCACGGGGGCGGGCGTGGTGATCATGCTCGACTGCTCCGGTTCGATGGACTACCCGCCGACCAAGATGCGCGGTGCCCGGGATGCCACGGCCGCCGCCATCGACGCCCTGCGCGACGGCACCTCCTTCGCCGTCGTCGCCGGCACGCACGTGGCGAAGGAGGTGTACCCGGGCGACGGCCGGCTCGCCGTCGCCGGACCCGCGACCCGTGGCCAGGCGAAGGACGCCCTGCGCCGGCTGAGCGCGGGCGGCGGTACGGCCGTCGGCACCTGGCTGCGCCTCGCGGACCGGCTGCTCGGCTCCGCCGAGGTGTCGATCCGGCACGGCATCCTGCTCACCGACGGGCGCAACGAGCACGAGTCGCCCGAGGACCTGCGCGCCGCGCTCGACGCGTGCGCGGGCCGCTTCACCTGTGACGCGCGCGGTGTCGGTACGGACTGGGAGGTCAAGGAGGTCACCGGCATCGCCTCGGCGCTGCTCGGCACGGCCGACATCGTGGCCGATCCGCAGGGCCTCACGGCGGACTTCACGGCGATGATGGAGAACGCCATGGGCAAGGAGGTCGCGGACGTCGCCCTCCGTCTGTGGACCCCGGTCGGGGTGGAGATCGGATTCGTGAAGCAGGTCGCGCCGACCGTCGAGGAGCTGACCGCGCGCCGTACGGAGGCGACTCCTCGGGCCGGGGACTACCCGACCGGATCGTGGGGCGACGAGTCCCGCGACTACCACGTGTGCGTACGGGTTCCCCAGGCCGGAATCGGCCAGGAGATGCTCGCCGCCCGGGTCTCCCTGATCGTCCCCGACCCGCTGGGCGACACCCCGAAGACGCTCGGCCAGGGCCTGGTACGCGCCGTGTGGACGGACGACATGGCGATGTCCACGTCGATCAACCCCCAGGTCGCGCACTACACCGGTCAGGCCGAGTTGGCGCAGGTCATCCAGCAGGGACTGGACGCCCGCAAGTCCGGCGACCACGACGGGGCGACGGCGAAACTGGGGCGCGCGGTGCAGTTGGCGGCGGCGTCCGGCAACGAGGACACTGCGAAACTCCTTTCGAAGGTGGTGGACGTCGTCGACGTGGCGACAGGTACTGTGCGTTTGAAGGCGAAGGTCGCGGATGCGGACGAGATGACTCTCGAGACCCGCTCCACCAAGACCGTTCGCGTGAAGAAGTAGCCCGGCCACGGGCCGGACGACGAGAGAGGGAAGCGCCGACATGCCGACCTGCCCGAACGGACACCAGTCGGTCTCCGACGACTGGTGCGAGGTCTGCGGCCACCGCATGGCCGGAGCGGGTGCGCCGGCGGGTGCCGTACCGCCGCCTCCCCCGCCGCCGCCCGCGTACGGCTACCCCGGTCCGGGTGGCCCCGGTGGTCCGGGTGGTCCCCCCGGTCCCCCGCCCGGTGGCTACGACCCGAACGCGACCGCCCAGGCGGAGCTCTGCCCGCAGTGCCGCACCCCGCGCGAGGCGATGGCCCCGTTCTGCGAGGAGTGCCGCTGGAACTTCCTGACCAACACCGCGACCTCCTACACCCCGGTCGCGCCGCCCTCGCCGCAGCAGAGCCCTCCGCCGGGCCTCAATCTGCCGCCGGGCTTCCAGTCGCCGCCGCGGCCGCCGCAGCCCCAGCAGCCGGATCCGTACGAGTATCAGGGCTCGCGCCCCTCGCAGATGAACCGGCCGGCCGAGCCGCTCTCCGCCGACCCCACGCACCACCAGGCGCCACCGCAGCGCCCGCAGGAGCCGCAGCAGCACCAGCCGCCGCAGGGTTTCCAGCAGGGTCCGCCGGCTCCGCCGGCCTTCTTCCAGGCACCGCCGCCGGGCGCACCGCCCGTGCAGCAGAGCCCGCCCGCGCCTCCGGCCGCGCCGCAGCGGCAGGCGCCCCCCGCCGGTGGGGGCGGTGACGACTGGCTGCTGCCGCCGCCCTCGCAGCCGCAAGGCCCCCCGCAGCACCAGCAGCAGCACCAGCCGCAGGCGCCGCAGCAGCAGCAGTTCCAGCCGCCTCGGTCGGCCGCGGGCTGGTCGGCGTACATCGGGCCGGACCGCGAGTACTTCCTGGCGATGATGCGGCGCAGCGGACCGGAGGCCACGGGCCTGAACCTGCCCGCGTACTCCCCCGAGAAGCACCTGCCGCTCCAGGGCAACCAGGTGAGCATCGGCCGCCGTCGGCACTCCACCGGCGAGTCCCCGGACATCGACCTGTCGGTGCCGCCGGAGGACCCGGGCGTCTCGCACCAGCACGCCGTGCTGGTGCAGCAGCCGGACGGCTCGTGGGCGGTGGTGGACCAGAACTCCACCAACGGCACCACGATCAACGGTGCGGAGGAACCGATTCAGCCCTACGTGCCGGTCCAGCTCCAGGACGGCGACCGGGTACACGTCGGCGCCTGGACGACGATCACGATCAGACGCGGCTAGGCCGGATTTCGATCCAGGACACCGGATCCTGGACCACGGACCACGGACCACGGATCACGGACCACGGACCACGGATCCGGGATATCGGATCCAAGATCCACGATCCGATATCCCGCTCAGCCGCTCGGCAGTGGCCAGGAGTAGGGCCCCTCGGGGGTGTCCAGCCAGGCCCACTGCCGGCCCCCGCTCACCGTCACCCCGAAGCGCTCCCGCTCCGGCTGCCTCTCGCGCTGCCAGAGCGCGAGCGCTTCGCGCGCGTCGAGGGTCGCCTCCACCAGCGTGCGCAGGAACTGGAAGCGGTCGTCGTCGAACACGTGCCGGGGCAGCCCCATCGGCCGACCGCGCGGGAAGCGGGCGTTGCCACCGCGCAGCGCGACGAAGTACGCGGACGTGGCCAGGAACCGCCCCTCGGCGTGCGCCGCGTCGCGGACCCGGAGCCGGAGCAGCCCCGTGGAGAGCGGTGCGACGACGACGGCGTCCGGACGGCACTGCGCGAGCCAGGTGTACGGGATCGACGGCAGTGTGCAGGTCGCGATGATCCGGTCGAAGGGGGCGCGCCCGCTGCAGCCGCGGGCGCCGTCGCCGGTGATCACCGCGGGCCGGTGCCCGGCGGCGGCGAGATGGGCACGGGCGGATTCGGTGATCTCCTCGTCGATGTCGACGGTGGTGACGTGATCCGCGCCGAGGCGGTGGCTGAGCAGGGCGGCGTTGTAGCCGGTGCCGGCGCCGATCTCCAGGACGTCGTGACCGTCCCGTACGTCCAGCGCCTCCAGCATCTCGGCCATCAGGGAGGGCTGGCTGGAGGAGGTGACCAGCTCTCCGTCCCGTACCCGGGTGGCCAGTGGTGCGTCCCGGTAGGCCCCGCGCAGCCAACGGGCGCGCCGGGCCGGGTCGGGGTCGCCGGACCAGAGGCGTTCGTAGCCGCCGAGCCCGGAGACGTAGTAGTAGGGGACGAAGAGGTGCCGGGGGACGTCCGAGAACGCCGCGCGCCAGGCGGGATCGCCCAGCGCGCCGTACGCCTCGATCTCCCGCACCAGCGCCCGTCGCGCCCGCGCGCCCTCCTCGGCGAACTCGTCCCGCTGAGCGGCCATGCCTCCACTGTCCTGCGCGGGCGGTGGGGAGGCGAGTGGTCCTAGGCCTCCGGACCTCGGTCGGGGCATCTGAGACGATGGAACGGTGATGGAGATTCCGCGCGGCACACTTCAGGAGCAGACCTTCTACGAGCAGGTGGGTGGCGAGGAGACCTTCCGGCGTCTCGTCCACCGCTTCTACCAGGGGGTCGCGGAGGACCCTCTGCTGCGCCCCATGTACCCCGAGGAGGACCTCGGCCCGGCCGAGGAGCGCCTCGTCCTCTTCCTGATCCAGTACTGGGGCGGCCCCCGTACGTACAGCGACAACCGCGGGCACCCGCGGCTGCGGATGCGGCACGCCCCGTTCACGGTCGACCGGGCGGCTCATGACGCCTGGCTGAAGCACATGCGCGCGGCCGTGGACGAACTCGGCCTGGCGCCGGAGCACGAGAGCCAGCTGTGGAAGTACCTGACCTACGCGGCGGCCTCGATGGTGAACACCGCGGAATGAATGCCCCCCGGAGCGCATTCCGGAGCGTGACCTCCGGATAACGGTCACAATCCAGTCAAGTTCCTCATGCAAGCGGTTTCCATCGGCACGTGCCCTCTGAAAGCATCGGACGAACGTTCGGCGGGGTTCGGGGGGATGCGTGACCGGGTTCGTACTGCTGCGTGTGCGGGCGCACCGGTTGCTGCTCGCGGCGGCGCTCCTGGCCGTCCTGCTGACCACCTCCGTGCTCGCGACCCTCGCCGCGTTCTCCGGCTCCGTCGGCGACGCCGCCCTCCAGGGCACGCTGCGAGGCCGGGCCGCGCCGGCCGCCGCGCTGCTGGTGACCGGGCAGGTCCCGCCGGCCAAGCGGGAGAGCGCGGACACCGCCACGCGCGAGGCGGCGGACCGGACCTTCGACGGGCTGCCGGTGACCGTACGGAAGCTGGAACGCTCCGGTCCGTACGCGCTGCCCCGCACCCTGCAGAGTGCGGCCGCTCGCCTGGGCGAGCCCGACCTCACCCACTTCGCGGCACTCGACCGTTCGCGGCTCGCGCTCGTCAGGGGCGGGTGGCCGGG
The DNA here is from genome assembly GCF_042668715.1 of Streptomyces sp. NPDC057271. NCBI lineage: Bacteria > Bacillati > Actinomycetota > Actinomycetes > Kitasatosporales > Streptomycetaceae > Streptomyces > Streptomyces sp. NPDC057271. The sequence continues at coordinate 12,254 of NZ_JBHUYJ010000070.1, read as the reverse complement.
CGACACCCGGGGCGCCGTGGTCGATGTGGCGGTGCCCGAGGAGGCCGCCAGACGGCTGCGGATCGGGCCGGGAACCGTGCTCGACCTCGCCGACCGGTTCGGCGGGAAGCCGGTGCGGGCCCGGGTCACCGGGGTGTACCGACCCGCCGATCTCACCGATCTGTACTGGCAGTTGGACCACGCGGGCGGGCGCGGTGTGAGGACCGTCGACTTCACGACGTACGGCCCCCTGCTCGTCGACCCCGCCGTGCTCCGCACCGGGAGAGTCACCTCCGGTGAGACGGCCTGGCTGGCCGCCGCCGACTTCACCGGGGTCACCACCGCCCGCATGGACGCGCTGCACGCCTCCGCGACCGCCGGACCGAAGGCTCTGATCGCCGACACGGCCCCCTTCGGCGGCGCCGTCAGCGCGCACACCGCGCTGCCGACCGTCCTGGAGCGGACCGAGCGGTCCCTGCTGGTCTCCCGGTCCACGCTGATGATCGTCGCCGTACAGCTGGTGCTGCTCGCCGCGTACGCCCTCCTGCTCGTCGCCCGGCTGCTCAGCTCCGAGCGGTCCGTCGAGACCGCGGTGCTGCGGGCCCGCGGTGGTTCGCGGCGCCGGATCGCCGCGCTCGCCGCCGCGGAGGCGCTGCTGCTCGCCCTGCCGGCGGCCGTGATCGCCCCGCTGCTCGCCGGGCCGCTGACCCGGCTGCTCGCGGGCCGGGCCTCACTCGACGCGCTCGGCGTACGGCTCGGCGACGTCCCGCTCGGCCAGGTGTGGCTGGTCGCGGCGCTCGTCGCCGTGTGCTGCGCCGCCGCCGTCGTGGCCCCCGCGCTGGGCGCCGGGGACGACGGAACCGTCACCCCGCGCAAGGGACGTGCGGCGGCGCTGCCCGCGCCCGTACGGGCCGGGGCCGACATCGGTCTGCTCGTCGTCGCGGCCGTGGCCTACTGGCAGCTCGACCGGCAGACCGGTGGCTCCGGGGGCGGCGGCACGGGCGTGGGTGCGCTCAGCGGCGACCGCGGGGGTTCGCTCGGCGTCGATCCGCTGCTCGTCGCCGCGCCCGCGCTCGCCCTGCTCGCGGGCACCGTCCTGACCCTGCGGCTGCTGCCGCCCGCCGCCCGGCTCGCGGAGCGGCGTGCCGCGAGCGGCCGCGGGCTCCCGGTCGCGCTCGCGGGCTGGCAGTTCAGCCGTCGCCCGCTGCGCGGCGCGGGTCCGGTGCTGCTGCTCGTCCTCGCCGTCGCGATGGGCATGCTCGCCGTCGGGCAGAGCGCCTCGTGGGACCGCTCGCAGGAGGACCGGGCCGACTTCCGTACGGGAACGGAGCTGCGGGTCCTGAGCGGCGGCGGCGCCGATCCGTCCCGGGCCGGGCGGTTCGCGGCCCTGCCGGGGGTCCGCTCGGTCGCCCCCGCGCACCGCGCCACGACGAGCTTCGCGGGCAACCGCACCGCGACCGTCCTCGCCCTGGACACCCGGCACGCGGCCGACGGCTTCCTGCTCCGCGAGGACCTCGCGGAATCCCCTGCCCGCGAGCTGCTCACCGCACTCACCCCGAAGGCGGGTCCGCGCCCGGGGATCGTGCTGCCGGTCGACAGCCTGGGGCTGGCGTTCGACCTGCGTCGCACGGCGCCGCGCGACGCGGCGCCGGCGCAGGTGACGGTGGTCGTGGAGGACCCGTACGGCGTTCCGTACCGACAGCTACTCGGGCCGCTGCCCGCCGACGGCCGGTCGCACCGGCTCACCCTCGACCTGGGCGGTCCGGGGGATGCCCGGACCGCGCCCGTGGGCCCGTTGACACTGACGGGCGTGGAGCTGGACGGGACGGTCGCGGACGGGCGGGACGGGACGCAGACCTTCGCCGTCGAGCGGCTCCTCTCCCGCCAGGAGGGCGGCTCCGAGCGACCGGTCGATGCCGTCCGCTCCCTCGTCTCCTGGCGCACCGGCTACCAGGAGAGCGGTGACGGCGAGTCCCGCGACCCGGCCGCGCCCGCCGGGCGGTCCGCCGGTACGACGCCGTACGAGGTGGCGTTCACGACCGGGCTGACGGAGCCGCAGGTGCCGTCCGGGCAGAAGGACTTCGGGCTGCGGATCACCGCCCCGCGCACCGCGCCGCCCGCGACCCTGAGCGGCGTGGCGACGGACGCGTTCCTGGCGGCGGCCGGGGCGCGGCGGGGCGACCGGGTCGAGGTCGCCCTCGGCAGTGTGCACCTGAGCGTGACGATCGTCGACACCGTACGGGAGCTGCCGACCACCGGCGCCGGAGGCGGGGCCGTGTCCGTGTCCGCCCCTTCCGCCACGCCCGACGACGGGGGCGCGCTCCTGGTCGACCTGCAGGCGGCGAACCGTTTCCTCGCCGCCGACCCCACCGCGGCCCTCCAGCCCACCGAGTGGTGGCTCACCGCCTCGCCCGGCCGCGCCGACGACGTGGCGCGGGCCGTGCGCGCCCGGCCCGACACCGATCCGGCGCAGGTGCTCGTACGGGACGAGGCGGCGGCCGAACTGCTCGGCGATCCGCTCGGCGCGGGCCCGAACGCGGCGCTGATGGCGGTCGCGGTGGCCGCGGCGGCGCTCGCGGCGGTCGGTTTCGCGGTGAGCGCGGCCGGCTCGACGCGTGAACGGTCCGCGGAGTTCGGGGTGTTGCGGGCGCTGGGCGCCCCGCGCCGCCGACTGGCCCGGCTGATCGCCGCCGAGCAGGGCCTGCTGGTCGGCATCGGCCTGCTGGCGGGCGCGGCGCTCGGCACCGTGCTGACCCGGGCCGTCGTCCCCCTGATCGTGCTGACCGGTCAGGCGTCGCAGCCCGTCCCGCGCGTCCTCGTCCAACTGCCGCCCGGGCACGTGGCCCTGCTGCTCGCCGGGGTCGCCGCGCTGCCGCTGGTGATCGTCGCCGCGATCGCGCTACGGCGTACCGACCCGGCCGTGACCCTGCGGCATCAGGGGGAGCGGTGACGCGCCGCGCGGGCGGCCCGCCCCCCGCCGACGGCGTGGCGCCGACCCCACCGGTCCCCTCTCCCCCGCCCGCCAGAAAGGCTGCCGCCATGCCCCGCACGCCCGCCCGCGCCGTGGCGCCCTGGGTGCGGACCCGGCTGCGGGTCGCCCCGGGAACGGCATGGGCCTTCGCGCTCCTCGTCCTGGTCACCGCGTTCCTCGCCGCCGCGCTCCCCCGGTCCGTCGACACGTACGAGTCCGAGGGCCTGCGGCACGACATCGCCGGGGCGGCTCCGCGCAACACCGTGCTGGAGTTCACGGCTCCGCTGCTGCGGCCCGACTTCCTCCCGGACGGGCAGGGGACCGACACGACCGCCGGTGACGCGGTGCGGCAGCGGGCGGAGCTGGAGCGGCTGCTGCCCGCCCCGCTACGCGTCGACCCGGCGGAGTCGGTGCACGGTGCGCGCACCACCAAGCGGGTCGTCGGTCTCGACCGCTGGCTTCCCCAGCCGTACGGAGTGCCCCCGGAGTTCGTCCTCGCCACGCCCTCGGCGCTGGCCGAGCACACGAAGGTACGGGAGGGCCGGCTGCCGGCGGAGGCGGACACGGACGCGCTCACCAGCGAGGCGGCCGTCACCGCAGAGACGGCGAAGTCCCTCCGGGTGAAGGTCGGTTCGGTGGTCCATGTGCCGAACCGGTACGGCTCCGCGCCGCTCGCCGTGACCGTCACCGGCATCGTGGAGCCGGTGCGTCCGCAGGGCGCCTACTGGGCCGTCGAGCCCCTTCTGCGGACCCCCACGTACGCGATGAGGCCGGCCGGCGCCGAGACGCACTACTACTGGCAGGCCGCGCTGTTGCTGCCCCCCGAGGGCGGGCCCCTGCTCGTGGAGAGCCTGGGCGAGCCCGAACAGTACTGGCGGCTCGCGCCCGTCGGCGGCCATCTCACGGCGCAGGACGAGCCGCGCCTGAGCCGGGCGGTGGCCTCCCTCACGGGAGGCCCCGACCTGACGAGGGCCCGGGAGGTGATCGGCCCCTTCGGCACGGTCACCACCGGTCTCGGCGAGGTCGTCACGGCCTACGGCGGCATGCGGACGGCGATCGCGCCGGTCGTCGCGGTCGCCGCCTTCGGCATCGGCGCGGTGGCGGCGGTCGTGCTCGCCATGACGGGCGGGCTGTTCGCCGCCCGGCGCACCGCCGAGCTGGCGCTGCTGCGCTCACGCGGCGGCTCGCTCGCCGGGATCGGCGGCCGGCTCCTCGGTGAGACGGCGGTCCTGGCCGTGCCCGCCGCCGGTCTCGGTCTGCTGCTCGCGGCCCTCGCCCTCCCCGGGGGCCGCTGGGGCCCCGCTCTGGCCGCGTCCGGCGCGGTCGCGCTTCTGGCCACCCTGGCGCTGCCGCTGCGCGCGCTGGTCCTGCACCGAAGGCCGCTCGCCCACGGCGGACGCGAGGATCTGATCGCCGCCCGCCCCTCCCGGGGCCGTACGGTCGCCGAACTCACCCTCCTCGCCCTGGCCGTCGGCGCGGTGGTGGCGCTGCGCCGACGCGGTACGGAGGATTCCGGCGACCATCTGGTCAGTTCGGCGCCGGTGCTCGTCGCGCTGATCGCCGCGCTCGTCCTCGTACGGCTGTATCCGCTGCCGCTGCGGTGGGCCGCTCGTCCGGCGCGCAGGCTGCGCGGGGTGGTCGGCCATCTCTCGCTCGCCCGCGCCGGGCGGTCCTCGGCGACAGGCGCGCTGCCGCTGCTCGCGCTCCTGGTGTCGCTGACGACGGCCGCGTTCGGCGGCTCGGTGCTCGCCGGGGTGGCCGACGCGCGGGACCGGGCGGCGCTCCTGGAGACGGGCGCGGACGCCCGGGTGACGGGGGACGCCGACGCGGTGCCGCTGCCGGACGGGCTCGCGCGGGCGGTGCGCGGGACGGCGGGGGTGGAGGACGTGGCCACGGTGCAGGTCGAGTACAACGTGACGCTGCCGACCACCGGGACGGGCCCGGCGACCGAGCTGCGGTCCGCTCCCCTGGTGGGCGTGGAGCCGGAGTCGTACGCCCGGCTCACCACGCGGACCGGCCTCGGACCGTTCCGCGCCGAGCTGCTGAGGTCCACCGGCACGGGTGGGAAGGACGACTCGGAGCGGGTCCTTCCGGCGATCGCCTCGCCCGCGGTCGCCGCGCGGCTGGGCACGGAACCGATGGGCATCACGTCGGCGGCCGGTTCGTTCAGGGTACGGATCGTGGGCGTACGGTCCGCCACGCCGGCCCTGCCCGAGCGGGACTTCCTGCTGGTGAACGCGGCCGACCTGACCCATCGGGCCGACACCGTGCTGCTGGCCTCCGGGCCGTCGGTGTCGGGGGACGCGCTGCGGGAAGTGGTCGCGGCGGCGTCGCGTGACTTCTCCGTGGTGCTGCGGACCGAGCAGCGGGCCGCGTACGTGGACTCGCCGATGCAGGCGGGCGCCGAGCGGATCTATCTGGCGGCGATCGGGGCGGGCGCGGGCTACGCCGTGCTCGCCGTCCTGCTGTCGCTGCTGCAGGCCGCGCCGGAACGGACCGTGCTCCTCGCCCGGTTGCGGACGATGGGACTGACCAGGCGGCAGGGCCGGCGGCTCCTCGGCCTCGAAGCGCTGCCGCAGGCGCTGCTCGCGGCGGTCGGCGGCATGCTCGTGGGCTGGGCGACGATCCTGCTGCTCGCCCCGGGGGTGGACCTCGTCCGGCTCTCGCTCGCGGCGGCGCCCGGGCTCGCCTCGCTCGACAGCGCCCCGCTGCGGGTGGACGGCTGGTCGCTGGCGCTCCCGGCGGTGGGCGTGGTGATGCTCGCGGGCGTGGCGGCGGCCCTTCAGGCGTGGTGGTCGGCGCGCGTCGAACCGATCAGGGAACTCAGGGCAGGAGACGCACGATGACGACGACCGACACCACTCTGGCGGAGCTGGAACAGCGGGCGACGGCGCACCGCGACCGGCCCTCGTACGGGCACGACGCCCTGATCGCCTGCGACCGGCTGGTACGGATCTTCACCGCCGACGGGGTGGAGGTGCAGGCGCTCCAGGGCCTCGACCTCCTGGTGCGGGAGGGCGAGCTGATGGCTCTGGTGGGGGCCTCGGGCAGCGGCAAGTCGACGCTCATGAACATCCTGGCGGGCCTGGACGTGCCGACGGCGGGCGCGGCCAAGGTCGCGGGACGCGATCTGCTCGCCATGGACGCGAAGGCGCGGCTCGGCTATCGGCGGGACGTGGTGGGGTTCGTCTGGCAGCAGACGTCCCGCAACCTGCTGTCGTATCTGACGGCGGCGCAGAACGTGGCACTGCCGATGCAGTTGCGGGGGCGGTCGAGCCGGGCCAGGAAGGCGGAGCGGGCGGAGGAGCTGCTCGCGATGCTGGAGGTCGCGGACTGCCGGGACCGGCGTCCGCGCCAGATGTCCGGCGGACAGCAGCAGCGGGTCGCGATCGCGGTCGCGCTGGCGAACAACCCCTCGGTGCTGCTCGCCGACGAGCCGACGGGCGAGCTGGACTCGGCGACGGGCGAGCAGGTCTTCGCGGCGTTCCGCCGCGCCAACGAGGAGCTGGGCACGACGATCGTGATCGTCACGCACGACCAGGCCGTGGCCTCCGAGGTCCGCCGCACGGTCGCCATCCGCGACGGCAGGACCTCCTCGGAGGTCCTGCGCCGTACGGAGGTGGACGCGCTGGGCCAGGAGTCCCTGGTCTCCCGCGAGTACGCGATGCTCGACCGCGCGGGCCGGCTGCAACTCCCGGCGGAGTACACGGCGTCCCTGGGTATGGAGCACCGCGTGGTGCTGGAGCTGGAGCAGGACCACATCGGGGTGTGGCCGGACGACGCGGCCGGGTGAACCCGAGGGGGTCGGTCCGCCCGGGGCCCGGTGCCAGTCTCCTAGGCGGGGGCGAAGGGGAGGGACGACGGGGCCGTCCGTACCGCTATCGAGCCGTAGGGCGTACGGAGCCGGAGCCACGGCCCCGAGGCGAGCAGCGCCACCGGCACCGCCTCCCCCGGCAGGAAGCCCAGGGACTGCGCCGCGTGCACCGCGCGCAGCGGAAGCCCACTCTCCGCGACCGTCCGCGACCAGATCTCGCGACCGATCCGGTCCCGCTCCGCCCGTGTCCGCCGCTCCGGCGGCAACGCCTCGTTCCGTGACCGGAACTCGGCGACCGCTGCCGCGACCGCTCCGCGCAGCCGCGCCGCGACCGGCAGTCCCTCCACCGGCTCCCAGCCGCCGCGCGGCGCCAGGACGCCGGCCCACGGCGGACCGGTGACGGCGTCGGGGACGACGGCCTTGCCGGCCGACGCCTCGACACCCTCCAGGAGTTCACCGGCGGAGACGGTGACGTCCAGATCCACGGCGTCGACGAGCCGTGCCGTACGGACCGCCAGAACCTCGAACGACGGCGGCCGTCCGAACACCGCGAGCGCGCCGCCCCCGGCCTGGAGGCGTACGGCGGCGGCACGGTCGTAGTGGATCAGCCGGGCCAGGAAGGCGGCGAGGTCCGCCGCCTCCCGGGCGTCGGCGAAGTGCAGCGGCGCGATCATGCGGCGGCGGTCATCCCGTCGTCCATGTACTCCTCGAGGAACGACCGCTCCTCGGCGGAGATGCGACGCGGCCGCTGGGCGTCCAGGTCGAAGGGAACGACGATCGTCGAGGCCCGTACGTACGTCACTTCCGGGTCCTTGATCTCGTACGCGATCGTCAGCGACGCCGCGCCTATCTTCGTGACCCACGACTCGATGGTGACCGGCTTGTGCCGGTGCACCAGCGGTCGTACGTAGTCGATCTCGTGCCGGGCCACGACGGACCCGCCGGAGAACGACGGCGAACCGTCGCCCGGCGCCAGCCGGAACATGAAGTCGATCCGCGCCTCTTCCAGATACCGCAGGAAGACGACGTTGTTGACGTGCCCGAAGGCGTCCATGTCCGACCAGCGCAGGGGGCAGCTGTAGATGTGGCGCACGCTCAGCCTCGGGTCAGCTTCTTGTACGTGGCGCGGTGCGGACGGGCCGCGTCCGGGCCGAGACGCTCGATCTTGTTCTTCTCGTAGGACTCGAAGTTGCCCTCGAACCAGAACCACTTCGACTCGCCCTCGTACGCGAGGATGTGCGTCGCGACCCGGTCCAGGAACCAGCGGTCGTGGGAGATGACCACGGCCGCACCCGGGAACTCGAGCAGGGCGTTCTCCAGGGAGGAGAGCGTCTCGACGTCGAGGTCGTTGGTCGGCTCGTCGAGGAGCAGCAGGTTGCCGCCCTGCTTGAGGGTGAGCGCGAGGTTGAGGCGGTTGCGCTCACCGCCGGAGAGGACACCGGCCGGCTTCTGCTGGTCCGGGCCCTTGAAACCGAAGGCGGACACGTACGCGCGGGACGGCATCTCGACGTGGCCGACGTTGATGTAGTCCAGCTCGTCCGAGACGACGGCCCACAGCGTCTTCTTGGGGTCGATGTTGGCGCGGCTCTGGTCGACGTAACTGATCTTGACGGTCTCGCCGACCTTGACGGAGCCGGAGTCCGGGGTCTCCAGGCCCTGCAGCATCTTGAAGAGCGTGGTCTTGCCGGCGCCGTTCGGGCCGATCACGCCGACGATGCCGTTACGGGGCAGGGTGAAGGACAGGTCGTCGATGAGGACCTTGTCGCCGAAGGCCTTCGAGAGCTTCTCGACCTCGACGACGATGGAGCCCAGGCGCGGGCCCGGCGGGATCTGGATCTCCTCGAAGTCCAGCTTCCGCATCTTGTCGGCCTCGGCGGCCATCTCCTCGTAGCGAGCGAGACGGGCCTTGGACTTGGCCTGACGCCCCTTGGCGTTGGACCGCACCCACTCGAGTTCTTCCTTCAGACGCTTCGCGCGCTTGGCGTCCTTCTGACCCTCGACCTTGAGGCGGGTGGCCTTGGTGTCGAGGTAGGTGGAGTAGTTGCCCTCGTAGGGGTGGGCGCGACCGCGGTCGAGCTCGAGGATCCACTCGGCGACGTTGTCGAGGAAGTACCGGTCGTGGGTGACGGCGACGACGGTGCCGGGGTACTTGGCGAGGTGCTGCTCCAGCCACTGCACGGACTCGGCGTCCAGGTGGTTGGTGGGCTCGTCGAGGAGCAGCAGGTCGGGGGCCTCCAGGAGGAGCTTGCAGAGCGCGACACGGCGCTTCTCGCCACCGGAGAGGTTGACGACCGGCCAGTCACCGGGCGGGCAGCCCAGCGCGTCCATGGCCTGCTCCAGCTGCGCGTCCAGGTCCCAGGCGTTGGCGTGGTCCAGGTCCTCCTGGAGCTTGCCCATCTCCTCCATGAGCGCGTCCGAGTAGTCGGTCGCCATGAGCTCGGCGACCTCGTTGAAGCGGTGAAGCTTCCCCATGATCTCGGCGGCGCCGTCCTGGACGTTCTGCAGGACGGTCTTGGTCTCGTCGAGCGGGGGCTCCTGGAGGAGCATGCCGACGGTGTAGCCGGGCGACAGGAAGGCGTCACCGTTGGACGGCTGCTCAAGACCGGCCATGATCTTGAGGACGGTGGACTTACCGGCACCGTTCGGGCCGACCACACCGATCTTCGCACCGGGCAGGAAGCTCAGCGTCACGTCATCGAGGATGACCTTGTCGCCGTGCGCCTTGCGCGTCTTGCGCATCGTGTAGATGTACTCAGCCAAGAGAAACCGTCCGGCAAAGAGTGAGTGGGCAGATACACCCCATCTTGCCTGACCGCCACCCCTGGGGGGAAACGGGTATGGGCAGGGGGCGCTGACCTGGGTTTTCGCTGTTGGCGGCTATGGCTCGGCTGTCAATGTCGGTCGCCGTTGGTCGGCCTCGGGGGGCCTTGGACGGCCCAGAGACGTCCCAGGAATCCGCCGCCTCACGTCCCGCCATGAGCAGGCAGCAACGGTCTCGTGATCACTCCAGGGGGACGGGTGCGACGGGGAGCTGTTCGCTGTGGGGCCACGTGAAGGTGCGGTCGGGTTCGAGGTGGGCCTCTCCCCAGTGGATGACGTGGATGCCGCTCTCTACGTCGGCTGTGAAGAACACGCAGACGAGCTTGGTCGAGGCCCCCAGTTCCTCGAACGCCTCGTGCAGCTCGAGGTACTCCTCCGTTGTCAGGTCGTCGTCGAGCTCGAACAGCCCCTCTGGCGGCTGCGGCCCGTGCGCCCAGAACAGTCGACGGCGCGTAGGGGAAGCGTTGGAGGGCAGCCGAGCACGATCCAGAGGCCTCGGCCTGTCTGCGTACCTGTAGGGGAAGAGGGCGTACTCATTGATCACCGCGTACTCGTACCCGCGTACGTCGCGCACGGACTCGCCCAGCTCCCGCGCCATGTCCGCCAGGTACTCGCGCACGGCCTCCGCGAGCGTGACCCCGTACGGACTTCGCTTCTTCAGCCCGGCCGTGAGATGCGTGGCGTGAGCCTTCGCGTGCGCCTTGGCCAGTTGCACCGGAACTGCCGCAGCGAGCCTGCCGGCCGGCTGTCCGAACCGCGCGATCGCCCAGACCGACGGCGCAACCGGCCCCCCACCCAACATGGACATGCAGCGTCCCCCTCCGCCAGACCACCCCGCTCTGAACTGTGTGACACGCACGCGAAGGGGGCACAAGGGAGCGATCTGGCCACGGCATGGCCGCAGATGTTTTGCCCCGGCGCTTAGAAGGCGCGGGCACCGCCCTGCGGCGCACTCCACTCAGCTAGTGTCATCGCCCTGACCGACCGCCGATGACCACCGCCGTCCGCCGTCGTTGCCGTCAGTACTGCCGTCACTGCCGTTTGACGGTAATGGTCCGCCGGCGGCGAGGTCATCTCAGTTCTCGCCGTGCTGTTGGACTACGGCGTTTGGCTCGGTCGCCTCAATACCGACGGAAATACGGCTGGCACCCGCGCCCTGTCAAATTTGAGCGGCTCGTCAGGAAGTGGGTGGAGACGGGAGCTTGTCCCAGCTCGTCCACTGCGCGCTGGCCTCCTTCGGGCTGCTACTTGCCTTCCAGCAAGCGAAAAGACCTTGATCAGTCACGGCCCACAGTTGGGGACGGCCGTCTCCAATGGTGGCACTCTCCATGGCCAGCAGGGTTCCGGGCGGCTGCTGGAACCGCGACCACCCTGACCAGTCATCCGTAGGTGCGAGCCCTTTTGCCCAATTCGTGAACAGGTGCCCGTTGCTCGCGAACCAGACTTGCGCTCGGCCATCTGTAAGCCGCGCAGTGGCAAAAATGGGAGACATGCGCTCTCCTTCAGATTCGGCAGATCGGATATTCCCCGTCGTCTCGGTGCGACGAGAAATCGATGTCAACATCATGGTTAATGCTCTAGCTGAATTGGGCAACTCGACGCCTCTCACCTTGCGCCATGCAGATGAGCGCACGATCTGCTGCAGCTTCTGCCCATCCTGGTCGGCCAGTCTGCGCACACGGACAGGCTCGGCCGCCACACCTCCAGCGGTCGGATCGGACGTCACCCCACAGCAAACCGCCATGACCACCAACCCAGTGGGGCGTCTGTGCCTCAGCCGACGACAGTCAGCCACGGCTGCGGGTGCGTCGACAGACCAGGCGTGCGTATGCCTCGCCGCACGGCCACTTCAGGGCCCCGGAGGGATGCCACCGGACGCGGGCGACTGCTGGAGTTGCGGGCCTGGCTGCTGCTCCGCAGGGCCCCGGTGGGGGTGACCCCCTGCGACGCCAAGGTGCGGAGTTTGCCAGCCGGAGCTAGGTTAGGAAAGGAGTGACTGTCTTTATTTCAGAGGTTATGAGATGGACACGGTCAGGGAGATCCTTTCCTCAATATTCGGCCGACCAAATAGGCACACTCTCATCATTCAGACGCCTGATGGTGCCAAATCTGTAGATTTCAACCACAAGCCGACAGTAGGTCAGGTCCGCGAAGCAGTCGTGAAAGAAGTGGAAAATCGCGGCACTGACGCATCGGCTAGCGATAGGGGTGGCACCACCGGAAGGGCGTAGCGCCATGAATAGCGTTTCGATGCCTCAAATTGACGCTCTAGAAGTGTCGGCTAAGACTGTTACTCCGGTGTTTAAGTACGCCTTTCTGGTGAATTCTCGTGGTGACCATGCTAGCTCTGGCAGCGTACATTCCGCTGGCTGTCCTGCAAGATCACCCAAGCGAGGGAACGAAGGACGTCCTTGAATTGTGCAACTGGACAGTGAAATCCGGATTCGGCGCACTTCTGGGTCTGATCGGCGGAAAAGCAGCCTGACCAAAATCACTTTGTGGGAAGTCCAACTGGCTGGTTCGGTCGAGCGAGAAGAAGTCGCTTTCCTCACCTCCTCGACCCACCACCATCCCCAGCTCCCATCCCGTCCGCCGTCGACCCACACACCGTGGAGCGGGCGCGGCGCCGGGCGTCCAGGTGGAGCGCGCCACTGTACGAACGACCTGGAC
>NZ_JBHUYJ010000069.1:0-41784 GCF_042668715.1 Streptomyces sp. NPDC057271 | reverse complement strand
GAGCACTCAACGCTCTACGGGCCGGGCTGGTCCGTCGCGACGCCCAACCGGCATAGCGAGAAGCCACCCCCTTCAGGGGGTGGAGGAGTCACGCGGGAGGAGTTCGCCCGGCCCGTCGGAGCGCAGCGGCAACTCGGCCGCGCCGCCGAGCTGTTCGGAAGCGTTCCGGAACACGCGGCGGACGCGGGCGACGACCCCCGACGGATCGAGGCGGTGATCCGCCGGGCGGGCGAGGAGATCGGCCGGGCGTACGGCGAGAACGACTTCGGCATGGACCGGCTCAACCGGGCCGAGCGCGCCCAGGCGGGCATCGGCGAGCTGTCCGGGCGTCAGTACAACAAGCGCTTCCGGCTGTTGCGCCGCATGGAGGCCAAGCTGGCGAGGATCGTCCACGAACAGCGCCGCTACGAGGTCGTCATGACCGGCAAGGGGGCGATCGCCCACACCCTGCCGTACGAGTCGTTCGCCACCGACCCCGGAACCGCGGCCTTCGTCGCGTACCTCACCGCCCGCGGATACATGCGCAGCGTCTTCACCGACGGCCGCCAGCGCCGGCCGTACGACGAGGTGGCCGACGCCCTGTTCCAGCGGCTGCGCGCGGAGCCCGAGCGCACCGACTGGTACGTGGTCGCCCACGCGCATCCCACGGCGGAGGTCCTCGGACACCTCTCCGACGAGGAGCTCTCCCTGCTGCTCGCCCGCTGGAGCCGCTTCCTGCGGACGGTGGCCGAGCTGCTGGAGGACGCCTGGAACAGGTGCGCCCTGGAACGCGACACCATGATCGTCCGGCCGGGGAACGACTCGTCGACGTGGAACCAGGCCGCGCAGGCCTGGAGTACGGCCCGCGCGCACTGGTTCGCGCTCCTCACCGAGCTGGGGCGGGAGGACTTCCTCGACCGCGTGTGCCCGGGGAAGGTACCCCGGCTGATGGCGGCCGACGTCGCCTACTGGCACCGGAAGAGCGGTGGCGGCCTGCACCCCGACACCTCCGTGTGGGCGGACCTTCCGCTGCCCTGGAAGGTGCTGCGCGGCGAGGAGGAGTGCACGCGCTCCCTCGTCGAGCAGGTCTGCGCGCGGCACGGTGTGGACCCGGGGGCGGGAGGCTGGACCGCGCCGCGCCCCGCCGCCGAACCCGTCGGCTACCGCCGTACACCGGAACTCGTGCACGGCGTCCAGGTCGTGGATCCGCTCATGGCGAGCGCCCTGCGGTCCGCCGGCGTGTTCTCGGGCAAGGGCCGGCGCGCCGCGGCGGGGGAGTGGCTCTGAGGGGGCGGTACCCGGGGTGTCGCCGAGATACGGGTCAAAGGGGCAATGAGTTGATCTTGGAGTCCTGAACGCCTCGGGGTGGTGTAGTTCGTACGGCGCCAGGTGGAGCTCCCGGAGGGCACGCTGCCGCTGTACCGGGCGGAGCGCACGGCCAAGCACCACCGGGGTCTGGTCCGCAAGAAGGTCGGCGTGAAGTACGACCAGGGCGAGGCCCGGCGGATTGTCGAGCGGTCGATCCGCAAGGAGGCTGCGGCGAAGAACCGGCCCGCGGATCTCATCAGCATCGCGCTGGAGAAGGTCGTGGAGGCCGGGCTGGAACTGCCAGGGTTCTCCACCTTCGACAAGATGGCCTCGAAGATCCGCACCGAGGTGAACGCCTCGATCCGCGAGGGCATCCACGACCGGATGACCCCGGCCCAGCGGGCCGGGCTGCTGCGGCTGCTGGAGGAGCGCGACTCGGACGGCACGACGCTGTTCAACCGGTTGAAGAAGCCTGCCAAGGGGCCGACCTGGTCGCACTTCAAGAACCTGGCCAAGCGTCTGGAGTGGCTGGACGAGCTCGGCGACACGTCGGTGTGGATGGAGTCGGTGGCCACGGGGAAGATCACCGACTTTGCCGGGGAAGCGGACGCGGCGGACGCCTCGGAGCTGCGGGACTACGCGCCCATCAAGCAGATCGCGCTGATCGCGTGCCTGACGCACAAGGCGAGGACGCGGGTCCGCGACGACCTGGCGACGATGTTCACCAAGCGTGTCGCAACGAAGATCAAGAGGGCCAAGGAGGAGCTGGAGGCGATCCGGCTCGCCGAGCGGGAGATCGTCGAGGCCCTGATCGGGAACTACCGCACCGTGCTCAAGAACATCGACGACGGTGGCCCCGCCCAGGAGGCGGTTCAGAAGGCCGCGGCCATGACCGCCGAGGTCCGCCATGCTCTGGAGGGCCTGGATGATGAGGCGCCGGTGGACGAGGTCGCCCAGCGGCTGGGCGGCCAGGTCTCTCCGGCGGTCCTGGCGATGGCCAGGCCCTGCTGGTGCAGGCCGGCGGGCTCGGCGCCGTCACGAAGGCGGTGGAGGAGCTCGGCGGGTTCGAGCAGTACGAGCAGATCGAGAAGGTCTCGGCCCATCACGGCAACTTCTGGGAGGTGCTGCTGTACGGGCAGATCGGCCGGGACCGCGCGGTGATGTTCGACCGGGCCGAGAAGCTGGAGTTCACCGAGACGTCCGAGGACCGGCGGGTCTTGGACGCGCTCGCGCACGCGATGCGGCACCAGGGCGCCCGTGGCGAGTACATCACCGCCTTCGACGAGGAGGGCAAGGAGGTGGACATCTCCTTCGCCACGCAGAACTGGCGCAAGGCCGTACTCGACAAGACCCGTACGGGGCAGTTCGTGCGCAAGCACTTCGAAGCGATGGTCTTCACCGCGCTCGCCGAGGAACTGCGCACCGGCGATGTCGCGGTCGTCGGCTCGGAGGAGTACGCGGACTGGTCCCAGCGGCTGCTGGACTGGGAGGTCGTGCAGGAGAAGCTGGGCACTTACCTGGTCGAGGTGGGCCTGTGCGAGGAGGGCGAGACCGACGGATTCGACGCGGTCTGTTTCCGCCGGCAGCTTCAGGACAAGCTCACCGCGGCCGCCGCGGCGGCGGATGCCGGGTACCCGGACAACGAGGGCCTGGTCATCGACCCCGAGACCGGCATCCCGTCGCTGAAGCCGCACCGCTCGGAGGGACAGCGGCCGTCGGCGAGGCGCCTGGAGCAGGAGGTCAAGGCCAGGATGCCGGAGCGGTCCCTCATGGGGATCGTGGCCCGGACCGCGTACTGGGTGGACTGGTGGCAGCGCTTCGGTCCGGCGTCCGGCAACAAGCCGAAGCTGGACGATCCCTTCGGCCGCTACGTGATCACGACGTTCGTGAAGGGCACCAACATGGGCCCGTACGAGGCCGCCCGGCGCATCCCCGGAGTCTCGGGCCACGAGCTGGCGTACACGGTGAACCGGCACTTCTCCATCGTGCTGCTGAACGAGGCGATCGCCGACCTGGTCAACGCACACGCCCGCCTGGACATCCCCCAGGCGTGGGGCGACGGCACCACCGTGGCGGCCGACGGCACCCATATGGACACCTACCTCGACAACCTGCTCGCCGAGACGTCCGTGCGGTACGGCAAGCCGGGCGGGATATCTCCGACACCTATGTCGCGCTGTTCACGCACTTCATCCCGTGCGGGGTGTGGGAGGCCGTCTACATCATCGAGGGCCTGCTGAAGAACTCCTCCGAGGTGAAGCCGACCACCGTGCACGCGGACACCCAGGGCCAGTCCCAGCCGGTGTTCGCGCTCGCGCGCCTGCTGGGCTTCGATCTCATGCCCAGGATCAGGAACCGGAAAGGCCTGACCTTCTACCGGCCCGGCAAGACCACCGGGTACGTGCACATCGACGCGCTGTTCGGAGAGGTGGGGAAGAACGCCATCGACTGGGACCTGGTCGAGTCCCAGTTCAAGCATCTGATGAAGGTCGCGGTCTCCGTACGGGAGGGGGCGATCTCCTCGTCCACGCTGCCCAAGCGGCTGCGCTCGGGCTCCGAGAAGAACGCCACCTACGCCGCCTTCCGCGAGGTCGGCCGCGTGATCCGCACCGTCCAGCTGCTGCGCTACCTTTCCGATCCGGCGCTTCGCCGTCGGGTGACCGCGGCGACGAACAAGACCGAAGCGTTCAACGGCTTCTCGCAGGGGATCGGCTTCGGCAACCGCGGCGTCATCGCGGACAACGACCCGGTCGAGCAGGAGAAGTCGATGAAGTTCAACGCCCTGCTCACGAACGGTCATTTTTCATAACGCCCTGGACATCGCGGAGATCGTGCGGCAGATGCTGGAAGAGGGCTGGACGATCGAGCCGGAGGACCTGGCCCACATCTCGCCGTACCTGACCGAGCACATCAATCGCTTCGGCCAGTACTCCACGCATGAGCTCGGCATCCAGCCCGACGCGTACGAGACGAAGCTGGACGTCGACTTCACCCAGCTCCGCGAGCGGGACCTGACCGCCGCCGGCCTCGGCCAAGCCGCCTGAGCCGGCGTCGGGCGGGTCGGCATCATGAGGGTCATGGACGAGAGGCGCGAACTCACCGAGGACGCGGTGCACGACCTGCTCGACGGCGACGGCCGCGACGCCGGAGAGGACGACGAGTACGAGTGGGTGAGGTGGACGTCCCAGGCGCCCGCTGTGCGGCCGTCACTCTCCCCGCCCGGGCGCCTGGCGCGCACGGGCCCGGTCAGGGGTGCTGGCCTGCCGGGTTCCGGTGAAATTCCGGGTCGGGCCTACCGTTCGCGCGTATGAGGGTGGAGGCGGAAGAGGTAGGCGGTGGCCGGATGGGTGTAGGCGGTGCCTCTGCCCGCGGCGTGGAGTTGTTCGCGGGTGGGGTGGGGCGGGCGTCTGGGCTGCAGGTAGCGGTCGAGGTCGTCGGTGGTGAGGTGGTAGTGGCCGGAGCGGTGGTGGAGGACGGCGGCGAGCCGGTAGCGGGGGTCGAGGTGGGCGAGGCCGGCGTCGGCGTGGCTGTTGTTGGCCAGGAGCCAGCCTTGCGGGCGCAGGCAGCGGGTGGCGTGTTCGGAGACGGGGCCCGCGTACAGGGAGATCACCAGATCCCACTCGGCCGCAGGTAGTTCCGCGAGGGTGCGGGTGTAGTCGCCGGGTACGAACGCGATGCGGGGGTGTTCGGGGTACTGCTTGTGCCGGGCGGCGAGGGTGGTGGCGTCGGGGCCCTGGAAGGCTTTGCGGGCGCGGGCGTCGGCGTCGAGGTAGGTGACGTCGGGCCAGATGTGGGAGGGGGCGAGGTCGAGGTAGCTGCCGGGGTACAGGACGCGGCGGGCTCCGGTGTGGGCGGCCACGGCCTGGTAGAGGGTGGTGCGGTCGCCGATGCGGCCGATGTAGTCGGTGAAGGTCTGCTCGGACACGGAGGGCTCCGGTGGGTCGGGGCGGTCACGCCGGGTGGGCGAAGTGGATGGCGTCGGCGGCTTTGGCGCCGGCTCCGGCGGCGTTCATGGCGCCTTGTTCCCAGGCGGTGGTGAGGTCGCCCGCCGCGTACAGGCCGGGGACGCTGGTCTGCTGGTCGGCTTCGACGGTGACGAAGCCGTCGTCGTCGAGGGCGAGGCCGAGGGTGCCGGCGAGGCGGGTGACGAGCGGGACCTGGCGCTGCGGCGGGGCCCACAGCAGGGTCTGCCGGTCGATTACGGTGCCGTCGGCCATCTCCACCGCGTACAGATCGCCGTCGTGGTGATGCAGCCGGGTGATCTCCCCCTGCACGAGATCGCTGCCGGCGGCCCGCAGGGCTCGGCGGGTCTCCTCCGCACGGTCCATGCCGGGCGGGGCGATGGCGATGACGTCGGCGGACCAGGCACTGAATCCGGTGGCGGCCATCTCGGCGTAGCCGGGGTCGTCGGCGACCAGGCCCCAGGTGCGCTCCGCGTTCTCCCAGCCGATGCAGAACGGGCAGTGGATGACGGTGCGGCCCCAGCACGCGGCGAAGCCCTCGACACCTTCCGGGTGGATGTCGATGACGCCGGTGGCGAGCAGGACGGTCCGGGACCACACCTGTGTGCCGTCGCCGAGCACCGTACGGAATCCGCCCTCCGGCGCGGGTGCGATGTCGTCGGCGGTGATGTCCCCGCGCTCGGCCAGGCCGTAGGCGTCCAGCTCGGCCCAGGCCCGCGCACGGACCTCGGTCGGTGTGGCGCCCTCCAGCCCGATCATGCCGTGGACTCCGCGGGAGGCCGCGTTACGGGGAGCGGCCGGGGACTCCGCGACCAGGGTGCGGTGGCGGTATCGGGTCAGGGCCAGGGCGGCGGTGAGTCCTGCCGGGCCGCCTCCGACGATCACGGTGTCGTACTGCGCGGCGGTGTGGTTCATGGGGCGTCTCCAGGGCGGGCTTGACGAAAGCGAATGACCAGCGGTCATACTACTGACCAACGGTCATTCGATCGTTTCCATTCCCCAGGAGGAACCGTGACGCAGCACACACCCCCAACCCCCGCCCGGCCCGCCGCCCCGCACACCGACTTCGACTGGAATGACATCTACCGTGGTGACGGCAGCGACACCGCAGCCCCCGATCCACTCCTGCTCGCCCCGGCGGAGAGCCTCACGCCGAGACGGGCTCTGGACCTGGGCTGCGGCGCCGGCGGCAACACCCTCGCCCTCGCGGAGCACGGCTGGCGCGTGACCGGCGTGGACCTCTCCCCCCGAGCCATCGCCAGCACCAAAGCCACCGCCTGCGCCCGGAGCCTGGACGACCGGATCGAACTCACCGTCGCCGACAGCGCCACCTGGCATCCCGAGACCACCTACGACTTCGCCCTCAGCTCCTACGCCCTGCCGCCCCGCGGCCCCGGCCGTACCGCCACCCTCGCCACCTTGGCCACCGCCCTCGCCCCAGGCGGGATCCTGGCCCTCGGCGAATGGGACGAGGAAGCCTGCGCTTGGGGGGCGCCCGGGGACCTGGTCGCGCTCCAGGAGCTGACCGAAGCCTTCGCCCGTCTCGGCCTGGAGATCCTGCGAGCCGAACGTAGGCCGGTCCCCGTGCACCAGCACCCCGGCCACGAGCAGGACCCCGCCCAGGATCACGCCGTGATCGTGATCGCGCGCAAGCCGCATGACACCCTGGAGACCACACGCTGACCGGCCCACGGCAGCCCACACCACCGAGGAGAGCCCGTGCCCGCGGAGAGGTCCGCAACCGCCCAGCCGACCGGCCGCTTCCAGCCCCCGGACGTCCGCCGCCGCCAGATCCTCGACGCCACGGCCGCCCTGCTCCTGGACGACGGCTACGAGGCGCTGACCGTCAGCAAGGTCGCCGCCCGCGCCGGGGTCGCCAAGGGCACGGTCTACCTCTACTTCGACTCCAAGCAGCAACTCCTGGCCGCACTCCAGGCCGAGATGTGGGACCGCATGCTCCAGCAGCCCGCCACCCTCCTGGAACAGCCCGGCCTGACCTGGACCGAACGTCTCGACGGGCTCGTCGCCGCCTGGATCGCCGCCGAACAGGACCGCCACGAGCTCTACCACCGGCTCTTCCACGAACCCGGCGGCACCGCCGGCGAGGAACCCATGACCGCCGCCCGCGACCTGCTCGTCACCCTCCTCACGCAAGGTCATGCGGCAGGCGAGTTCGACGTCCCCGACCCCGAACTCACCGCAGACTTCCTCACCCACGCCTACGCCGGCCCCTGCCACCACACCCAGACCGACACCGACATCACCACAGCAGTCCAAGCCCTCTTCCGCCGCGTCGTCGCCGCTCACGCACCGACCGACCCAGCCCCCTGATCACCTCCAGCGAATGTCGTCACTCTCCGTGCTCTCGGAAATGAGTAGTTCTGAGAGGCCGGAGGCCCCCGCCGGACCGTGTCCGGTTTGCCCCTGATCTTCGTTCTCGCAACCTCTCGCAGAACAGCTTTCGCACAAAGCCCATCGCGATAGGTTCTGCGACATGCCAGACCTCGCCGAACCGGCCGCCGCCGTCGAACAGTTCGACTGCTCCACCTGTGAAGCACCCGCCGGAAGCGCCTGCCGCACCCGCGGCGGCAAGGTCGCCCCGAAGTACCACACCCCGCGCTTCATGCTCGTCCCCCGGCTCCGCGCCGAGCTGGAGGTGAAGACGCCCGCCGACCGCGGCCCCGGCCGTGCGTGGGAGATGGGCCCGGCCATCAAGGCCGCCGCACCCGAAGCCGCGACGTAGCCCACGAGAGTGGGCTACGCGAGGTGCAGCGCCGCCCAGCAAGAACTCCAGAGCCAGCTCGACGCCCTGACGGAAGCCGGATGCGACCCGGGCTTCTCCGAGAAGATCAGCACCCGGATCACGGTCCGGCCCGAGTTCGTCAGGCGATGGGCTTCGCCCGCACCATCAAGAAGGCCGTCCCCCACCAGCGGGTCATCTTCACCGTGCACGAGATGAAGCGCCTCGGTCGCGGCGCCGCCGAGCTGCTGACCATCGCCGAGGACCTACGCCACCACCACATCCAGCTCGAACTCCTCACTGGCCCCCTCCAAGGGGTCTACGACCCGTCCGGGCACGGCGCCGTCCTGTTCGCGTTCTTCGCCGGCATGGCCGAGTCCGAGCGCGACTACATCCGGGAGAAGTCCCTCGAAGGCCAGGCGTCCGCCCGCGAGCGCGGCCGGCACGGCGGACGCCCCAAGGTCGTCGACGACGACATGGCCGCATACGCCCGCAGTCTGCGGACCAACGGTGTGCCCGTCCCCGAGATCGCCCGCAAGCTCGTCATCACCTCGGGCAAGAACCAGGGCGAGCGCCCCTCGGTCGCCACCGTCTACCGCATCCTTGCCGAGGATGAAGCGGAGAGTTGAACGGCCATCAGGGCTTCAAGATCAACTCATTGCCTTTGACCCGTATCTCGGCGATACCCCTACCCGGCACGTCGGCCGCGCAGCGGGGCGCCGGAAACGAGTTGACCGGTGCGGCACCGGCTGGTGAGGATGTACACAGGCGGCGAGGAAGCTCTGCGGTGGAGCGCCCGGCTCGATCTCCGGGTGGACGTAGGTTCGAATCCTGCCCTTGCCGCCGCCCTCCGGCTGCGCGCCCGGGTCCGCGAGCGGCTGGGCCGCGACGCGGAGCCGAGTGCAGGTGTGATCGATTCGCAGTCGGTCAAGGGCGGACGCCGTCATCGGCGCCGACAGCCGTGGCTTCGACGGCGGCAAGCAGATCAACGGCCGCAAGCGGCACGTCGTGGTCGACACTCTCGGCCTGCTGCTGGGCGTGATGGTCACGAGCGCGAATGTCGGCGACCGAGCCGCCGCCCAGGTCCTCCTGCGTCAAGTCGCTGACGCCCACCACCAATTGGAGCTGCTCTGGGCCGACGGCGGCTACACCGGCAGCCTCGTCGAGTACTGCCTGGCCACGTTCGCGCTGGTCCTGGCGATCGTCAGACGCAGCGACGACATGCGTGGCTTCGTGGTGCTGCCCAAGCGGTGGATCGTCGAGCGTTTCTTCGCCCACCTCATGCGCACCCGCCGCCTGGCCCGTGACTTCGAACGCCGCACCACCAGCGCCGAGGCGATGATCTACTGGTCGATGATCATGGTCATGACCCGCCGCCTGACCCGCTCACGCCGCGGGCGGGCGTGAACCGGCCCGGCGCCGACTCGGCCAGACAGCCCCGCGCGACCAGGCGTTTCGCCTTCGGCCGCAGCGCCTCCACCCGCGCCGGAACCACGTCCATGCCGAACAAGGCGGCCATCTCCTGGCAGGTCATCGGCTCCTGCCCGAGCCGGGCCCGCTCCGCGAGCGCGGTGAGGATGCGCTGGTAGTCCACCGACAACGCCGACCACGCAAGCCCGTCACGCCACACCGGCACCTGCGACTTCGTCTTCGCCGCCTCCGGCGTCGGCGATACCTCCCCGGCCTGCCCGTCGGCAGCCGGTGCTGTCCGGTCGGCCTGGTCGTGGCCATGCCCGGTCTCACCCGCCGGGGCAAGCACCTCGCCCACCCGTGAGCGAGCGAGGACCCATTCCTTCCAGTCCCGCTCAGCCACGGCCGGTTCAGCCCTGGATGCGGTCGGCCTCCTCCCGCAGCTCGTCCACGCGACGGCGGGCGACGAGCTCACGCTGTTCCAGCAGCCCCACGACCGACGGCATCCACGACCTCCACAGCAGCGGCGACACAGCAGACCACCACTCCCACAGGATCACCGACCCTATGCCCGACCAGCGAAAACGTTGTCCTCAAGCCCGGAAAGACAACAGCTCCTCAGGCTGGCAGAGCTGATGCCATCGCCCCCTTGGTCAACGGCCTGGCGGGCCCTGCGGGCGGAACGGTGAGCACGTTCGGGTTCTGGCTCACTTCCGGCACGGTGAGTGACGATGGGATGCCGCTCTCGCCGTGGGGAAGTCGCCTGAGAACCATCGGGGGCAATCCTGGCGGGGCTGACGGTCGGGGCTCGGCCAGGCTGACTTGGACCTCCTGCGCAGACAGTTCCGCTCTGCTTCCCATGACTCTTGTCTGAGCGGCCGAGGTTCCTGGTCACAGCCCGGAGCCTCGTCACTCACTGCTCGAAGGGCGCGGCTCCATGCGGGAGAGCCAGTTCGTGAGCAGCCCTTCGAGTGCCTCGGCCTCGGCGGGCGTCAGCAGATCCAGCAGGTGACGTTCATTGTGCATGTGGTCGGTGAACGCTCGGTCGATCAGCTCGCGCCCAGGTCGGGTGAGGGCGACAATCCGCCCACGCTGGTCGCCACCCGACCGGCGGCGGGTGACGAGGCCGGCTCGCTCCAAGCGGTCGATTCTCTTCGTCATCGCACCAGTGGTGACCATGGTGTGGGCGGCAAGCTCACCGGGTGCCCGTTCGTAGGGATCCCCTGCACGGCGCAGAGCGCAAAGAACGTCGAACTCTCCCTCACTGAGACCGTAGCGACGGTAGACGAGACAAAGCTCCTCTGTGAGTCGATCGGCTAGGCGGTGCAGTCGGCCGATCACTCCTTGTGGGGTGATGTCGACGTCCGGTCGTTCGCGACGCCAGTCGGCCTGGATGCGAGCGACGTGGTCCAGCGGGTGACGGTGCTCCATGAACACCATGTTAGCTTCCTTGGAAGGTATATTAGGTTCCATGGAAGCTAATATGCGTTGGGGGGCATTGACCGCTGTCGCACCGGTGGCCTGGGGGACCAACTACTTCGTCACACACGAGTTTCTGCCCACGGACCGCCCGCTGTACGGAGCTGCGCTGAGGGCGCTGCCCGCCGGCCTCGTCCTGCTGGCCTTGTGCAGGAAGCGGCCGCGCGGCCAGTGGTGGTGGCGGTCCTCGGTGCTCGGGCTGCTCAATGTGAGCGTGTTCTTCGTGCTCGTCTATGCCGCCTCCCAGCTGCTTCCGACGAGCGTCGCCGCGACCGTCATGGCACTGTCTCCGCTGACGATGATGCTCATTGCCTGGCCCCTGGTGTCCGAGCGGCCCGGCCTTGCGCACATGACCGGCGCCGCCATCGGACTCGGCGGGGTCTATCTCATGCTTTTCACTGGGGTGGAAGGGGTGAGTGTGCCAGGAGTCTTCGCCTCGGCCGCAGCCATGCTGGTGTCGTCCTTCGGCCACATCCTGGCCAAGCGGTGGAGTGCGGATGTCGATGTGCTCGCCTCGACCGCCTGGCAGCTCACCGCCGGAGGCCTGTTCCTGCTGCCAGTCGCTGCTGGGGTGGAGGGCCCTCCACCCCAGCTCTCCCCTTCGGCGCTCCTCGCGTTCGGCTACGCCGCCCTGGTCGCGACTGCGCTAGCCTTCGCCGCCTGGTTCACCGGGCTGCGGCACTTGCCCACGGGGACAGTGGGGCTGATCGGGCTGCTCAATCCTGTCACGGGTGTGCTGCTCGGCACAGCAGTTGCCGGTGAGATCCTGACTGTTCAGCAACTGTGCGGGCTTGCACTAGTCCTGATCGGAGTCGTCCTGGGTCGGCCCACACGCGCGGGCCGCCGCGGCAGCCAGGCACCTCGCCAGCCAATAGCCGACGAGCGCCATGCGCGAGCACCCTCCATGTGTGATCCGCGGCAAGGACCAGGGAAGTCTCACCATCCCACCACGGACGTCACGGACGGTGATGACCTCTCGACTCCTGCGTCAGGCCCGGTGGAACCTGTCACGAACAGATCAGGCCTCAACCCGCCGTCCACCGCTGTCCGTCGCCCCGAGAGGTGATGACCCTCAGCTGCTCTTCGTGGTCGTCGCGGCTTGTCGGGGGGCGAGTCTCAACCGGTCCTCGCGGCCGCCGGTGTCTCCTCGGGGACGGCGTCGGCCCTCGGCTCGTCGGAGCGCCTCCCGCGCCGGGCGAGGTCGGTGACGGCGAGGGTGAGGACGCCCGCCAGGAGGCCCCAGAAGGTCGAGCCGATACCGAAGAGCGTGAACCCGGACGCCGTCGCGAGCAGGGTGACCACGGCCGGCTCGCGGAGGCGGTCGTCCTTCAGGGCCGAGGTGAGGGAGCCGCCGATCGTGCCCAGCAGGCCGATGCCCGCGATGCCCAGGACCAGGGCGGGCGGCATCGCGGTCAGCAGCCAGCCGACCGTTCCGCCGAAGAGGCCGACCAGGAGATAGAAGACGCCGGTCCAGACGCCGGCGACGTACCGCTTCCGGGGATCCGGGTGAGCGGCCTCGCCGCTGCAGATCGCCGCGGTGATCGCGGCCAGGTTCAGGCCGAAGCAACCGAAGGGCGCGAGAACGGCGTTGACCGATCCCGTCCAGGTCAGCAGCGGTGAGACCGGTGTGGAGTAGCCGGCGTTGCGCAGCACCGCGACCCCCGGCAGGTTCTGGGACGCCATCGTCACGGCGTAGAGCGGCAGACCGACGCCGACGAGGACCTGCCAGTCGAACTCGGGGCGTACGAAGGACGGTGCGGCGAGGGTGAGGGCGAAGCCGTCCAGTTTCCAGGAGCCCTGCCACGCGGTCGCCGCGACACCGACGGCGAGCGCGGCGACGACCGCGTACCGGGGGAGCCAGCGTCGGCCGACGAGATACGCCAGGAACATCGGGACGGCGATGGCGCCGTCCCTTTCCATCTGCGTGAACAGCTCGGTGCCGAACTGGAGAAGGACCCCGGCGAGCAGCGCCGAGGCGAGCGGCACGGGAATCCGGTTCATGATCCGCTCGAAGAAGCCGGTGACCCCGCTGACCACGATGAGGACGGCGGACAGCAGGAACGCCCCGACCGCCTGTGCCATCGTCACGCCCTGCAGCCCGGTGGCGAGCAGGGCGGCGCCGGGAGTCGACCAGGCCGTCACGACCGGGGCCCGATGGCGCAGGGACAGGCCGATGCAGGTGACGCCCATGCCGATGCCGAGGGCGAAGACCCACGAGGTGAGCTGGGCGGAGGTCGCCCCGGCCGCCTTGGCCGCCGTGAAGACGACGGCCACGGAGCTGGTGACGCCGATGAGTACGGCGAGGAATCCGGCGGCGACGGCGGAGACGGGCGCGGCGGACTGGACGTGTCGTAGGAAAGCCATGGCCAGGGAATCGTGGCACATCGCGCGTGCCCGGCCACAGCGAGTTTTCCACAGGCCTTGTCCCGTGGGCCGCGATGGCCGCAAGACCAGGAGTGATCCACTTCGGGGAGGGGAAACGATCAAGGGAGATCAAGGGAGGGTCCAGGCCTCGGCGCGGGTGCCGTTCCCACCGCCGGCCGGCACGCCTCCCGGCGTGACGCCACCGGCCGTCACGCCCCCTCCCGCCCCGGGTGCCCGCTCTCCCTCAGCCCTTCGGCTGCAGCAGGTCCCAGCGGTTGCCGTACAGGTCCTCGAAGACCGCCACCGTGCCGTACGGCTCGTGGCGCGGTTCCTCCAGGAAGCGGACGCCGGCCGCGGTCATGCGGGCGTGGTCGCGGGCGAAGTCGTCGGTGTGGAGGAAGAAGCCGACCCGCCCGCCCGTCTGGCGGCCCACGGCGGACTCCTCCTCCGGGCTCTTCGCACGGGCCAGGAGCAGGCCCGTGCCGGCGGCGGCCCCGGCGGGGCGGACGACGATCCAGCGGGAGCCGTCGTCGCGGGCGGTGTCGTCGACGAGGTCGAAACCGAGAGGGCCCGTGTAGAAGGCGAGGGCCTCGTCGTAGTCACGGACGACGAGAGTGACGAGAGCGATGAGGGACATACGTCCAGGTTATACGTATGACCGGAGAGGTGCCACGCGGTGCGACAATGCACCGCATGGACGCCCAGCTGCTCGCCGAGCTCACCGACCGCGCCAGGCACCTCGCCCTCGCCGGGGAGCGGCGGATCCTGGGGCTCGCCGGGGCGCCCGGAGCGGGGAAGTCCACACTCGCGGCCCGGCTCGTCGCCCGGCTCGACGGGCTCGCAGCCCTGGTGCCGATGGACGGTTTCCACCTGGCGCAAGAGGAGCTGGAGCGGCTCGGCCGCGCGGAGCGCAAGGGGGCGCCGGACACCTTCGACGCCGCCGGGTACGCCGCCCTGCTCCTCCGGCTCCGCGCCCCCGAGCCCGGCACCACGGTCTACGCCCCCGCCTTCGACCGGGCCCTGGAGGAGCCGGTCGCCGGAGCGATTCCGGTCGCGCCGGAGGTCCCGCTCGTCGTCACCGAGGGGAACTACCTGCTCCACGACGAGGGGCCGTGGGCCTGTGTCCTGCCCCTGCTCGACGAGGCCTGGTTCCTGGAGCTCGACGACAACCGCCGGGTGCCCCGGCTCGTCGAACGGCATGTCCGCTTCGGCAAGGACCGTGCCCACGCCGAGCGTTGGGTCCGCGAATCCGACGAGTCCAACGCCCGCCTCGTCGCCCGCGGCAGGGACCGCGCCCACCGCGTCGTCCCCATGGGCTAGGCCGTGTCAGCGGGTTCGGCGGGCGTGGTCCGTGGCCGCCCTCGCCAACGCCCGTACGATCGGGTGCGGCTGTGTCCCGTCGCTCGCCAGCTCCGGCTGGAAGAGCGTGGCCAGGAAGAAGGGGTGGCCGGGCAGTTCCGCGATGCGGACGTGACCGCCCTCGTCCTCGCCCGTGAACCGCAGACCATGGGCCTGCAGAGTCTCCAGATGGCGGCTGTCCGGTCCGTAGTCGCAGTGGTAGCGCTCCGTCGTCCGTTCGGCGCCGAGCACCGACTCGGCGAGCGATCCCGGCGTCACGCGCACCGGTCCCTCGTGGCCGACCAGCGAACAGGCGAGGGGCGCGATCAGCAGGTCGTCGCCGGCTGCCGCGGGGTCGTTCTCGGCATGCGCGGCGGAGGTCAGACCGCAGACGTCACGGGCGAACTCGAGGAGTGTGTGCTGGAATCCGGCGCAGGTGCCGAGGAACGGGATGCCTTCCTCGCGGGCGGTGCGGATCGCCGCCAGCGCGCCCGCCTCACTCGCGTACGGACTCCCCGGCAGCACCCACACCGCGTCGAAGTCCTTGACCGCGCCCGGCGCCTCCGCGTCGCCGGTCGGGATCCAGTACGCGTCGAGGACAAGGCCGTCCCGCTCGGCCAGCGCGTCGAGCAGGGCGGGTACGCGGACATGGGACTTCACATGCGGAGAACGGTCGCCGACGAGGGCGACGCAAGGGGTGTGCGTCATGCCGACCATGCTGGTCGGAGCCGCGGGTTCACGTCCAACGAGGATTCCTGCACCCGCGATCGCGATCGCTGATGGGAGTGGCGGACGTACGGAGGCAGCCGTCGGCGGTTCGGCCTCCGGCCCCGGGCACGTCTACGCTCGGGATCCCATGGATCCGCACCACCTCCGTACCTTCGTCACCGTCGTCCGGTTCGCCTCCTTCTCCGAGGCCGCCCGCGCGCTCGGCTACACCCAGTCCGCCGTCTCCCAGCACATCGCCGCCTTGGAGAACGACCTCGGCCAGCCGCTCCTCGGGCGCCGGCCCGTCGTGCCCACGGCGGCGGGAGAGCGGCTGCTCGAACACGCCGGCTCGCTTCTCCTCCGGCTCGACGCAGCCCGCGCCGACCTCGCCCGGTTCGCCGCCGCGCCCCGCGAGACGCTGACCCTCGCCGCCTCACCGCTCGCCCTGCACCCCCGTACCCTCGCCGCCCTGCCCGCCGCCGGAGTCACCCTGCGCACCCTGGCCCGCGACGAGGTGCCCGTCGCCGTCGCGACAGGAACGGCCGACCTCGGCCTGGTCGACGGACTCGCCGCCCCCAGCGACCCGTTGCGGCTGCCCGACGTCGCCCCGCTCACCGCCGTCCGCGTCGCCGAGGAGCCGGTCGCCGTGGTCCTGCCCGCCGGGCACCCGCTCGCCGGCCGCTCCGGCCTTCGGCTCGCCGACCTCGTCGACGCCCGCTGGCTCGACGCCCCCGACGCGGGCGTCCCGCTCGACCGGCTGCGCTCCGCGCACGGCGGCCCCACCGGCCACGGCTTCCGCACCGCCCTGCGCCACGAGGGCACCGACTCACGCGTCCTCGGGGCCCTGGCAGCCGCCGGGCACGGCCTGACCCTGCTCCCCGTCTCCCTCGCCGCGACGATCGCCGGAGCCGTCGCCGTACCGCTGAGCGCCCCGCGCCTCGTCCACCGTGTCGAACTCCTCCACACCGGCCCCGAACCCTGTGGCCCGGCCGCAGAGTTGGCCGGACAGCTCGCCGCATGACCGGGGACACCCCCTAGGCTGGACCCACGGCGAGCAGGAAGGTGGGCGGACGTGGGGCT
Source organism: Streptomyces sp. NPDC057271 (assembly GCF_042668715.1). Lineage (NCBI taxonomy): Bacteria > Bacillati > Actinomycetota > Actinomycetes > Kitasatosporales > Streptomycetaceae > Streptomyces > Streptomyces sp. NPDC057271. Next base: position 25,416 of record NZ_JBHUYJ010000069.1, on the reverse strand, counting down.
GTTCCGGCGAGGACCCAGGCGTGACGGTGACGAGGCGCCGAGGGACCCCGAGTTCACGTACTTCTCGCAGCGCGAGGCCGCTCTCTTCCGCAGCCGCGTCCGCGAGGCCTTCGCCGAACTCGGGCTCGAGGTCACCGTCTACGCCGACTCGGTGCGCGACTCCGACGGCCGCGCCTTCGGTCTCGGCAACCTCGCCGCCGTCTGCCACAACGACCGGCGCGGATCACGCGTCTGGCCCACGCTGATCCGCCGCCATGTCGGCCTGGTGCTGCGTACCATGGACGGCCCCTCCGCGCTCGACACCCTCCGGCCCGAGCAGATCCGTGCCCAGCTCTACCCCCGGGTGGTCAGCGGCGAAGGCATCGACCCGGGGACCTTCGGGTACGCCCGCAGCGTCGCGCCCGGACTGTACGAGATCCTCGCCCTCGACCTCCCTGAGAGCGTCATGATGCTGACGGACGAGGCGCTCGAACCGCTCGGCGACGTCGGGGAGCTGCGCGACCGGGCCCTCGCCAACCTGCGCGGGCTGCCCGTCGAGGCCCACGAGACGGTACGGGACGCCGACGGCATGAGCTTCGAGGTGATCCTCGGCGACTCCTTCTACACCGCGAGCCGCGTCCTCGACCTGGACGCCGTGGTCCGGCGCGTGACCGGGCGGCCGCTCGGCGAGCACGGGGCCCTGGTCGCCATGCCGTTCCGGCACCAGCTGGCGTTCCACCCGATCCGGGACACCACGATCGTCCCCGCGCTCGGCGCGATGGCCTCGTTCGCCGCCTCGGGCTACGAGGACACCCCCGGTGCCATCAGCCCGTACGTCTTCTGGTGGCGAGGCGGCAGGCTCACCCAGCTCAGCGACCACGACGAGGACGGCGGAGAGCTGCGGATCGTCGTCGGCGAGGACTTCCACGAACTGCTCGAACGCCTCATCGCCCAGGGGCCCGGACACGGCGGCCAGGAACCGCGCTGATCGGTCCCGTCCTCCGCCCCCGACGGGCGGGATGACCCCAGGTCGCGTACGCCTGAGTCCCGTAGGCCGGGGTCCTCTGCCCGCGAGCCGCGTACGCCGGGGTCCTCTGCCCGCGAGTCCCGTAGGCCGGAGTCCTCTGCCCGCTAGCTTCGTACGCCCGAGCCCTTCACCGCCGGCGACTACCGTGCCCGGATGGACCGCGCCGCCGAGTCGGCCGCCGGCGCCGGACTCGTCGGCGTCCTCGTCGCCTCCGGCCCGGACCCCGTCCGGCGACGACGATGACGAACGCGACCAGCAGGACGGAGCGAGGGTCTCCAGGCGGTGATCCGATCGGCCCAGGTCGCGGCCCTGCCCGGCGCACCCGGCCCGGCGCACCCGTCCCGGCTCACCCGGCCCGGCTCACCCGTCCGTCAGGACCACCGCGCACTCCGCCGGGAGGCGCAGCAGGCCGTCCGGGCCAGGGGCGTCGACCGGGCTCCAGGAGGCCAGGACCCGGTCGCGGCCGTTCGTGCCGAGCGGGATCTCCGCCGCCTCCTTGCCCAGGTTGACCGCGATCCGCAGCACCCCGCGGCGGAACGCCAGCCAGCGGCCCTCCTCGTCGAACGCGACCCGCACCGCGGCCAGGTCCGGGTCGGTGAGGTCCGGCAGCGTACGGCGCAGCGCGATCAGCTCGCGGTGCCAGGCCGCGAGCCGGTTGTGCGGGGCGCGCTCGCGCTCCGTGCGGTCGAGGACCGAGCGGTCCCGGGTGGCCGGATCCTGCGGGTCGGGGATGTCCTCCGCCGCCCAGCCGTGCTCCGCGAACTCCCGCCGCCTGCCCTGCCGTACGGCCTCCGCCAGCTCCGGGTCGGTGTGGTCGGTGAAGTACTGCCAGGGTGTGGTCGCGCCCCACTCCTCGCCCATGAAGAGCATCGGCACCGAGGGCCCCGTCAGGACCAGCGTCGCCGCGCAGGCGAGCAGCCCGGGGGAGAGGGTCGCCGAGAGCCGGTCGCCCTGCGCCCGGTTGCCGATCTGGTCGTGCGTCTGGGCGTAGCCCAGGAAGCGGTGCGCGGGTGTACGGACCCGGTCCACCGGCCGCCCGTGGTGACGGCCGCGGAAACTCGAGTACGTGCCGTCGTGGAAGAAGACATGAGTCAGCGTCTTGGCGAGCGCGGCCAGCGGGGCGCGCGCGAAGTCGCCGTAGTAGCCCTGGGACTCGCCGGTCAGCGCCGTGTGCAGCGCGTGGTGGAAGTCGTCGTTCCACTGGGCGTGGACGCCCAGGCCCCCCGCGACGCGCGGGGTCGTCGTCCGCGGGTCGGCGAGGTCCGACTCGGCGATCAGGAAGTGCTGGCGGCCCTGCTCCCGGGCCAGCTCGTCCACCGCCTCGCTCAGCTCCTCCAGGAACGTCAGCGCCCGGTCGTCCACCAGGGCGTGCACGGCGTCAAGCCGGAGCCCGTCGATCCGGTAGTCCTGGAGCCAGGCGAGCGCGCTGTCCAGCAGATAGCGGCGGACCTCGTCCGAGCCCGGCGCGTCCAGGTTCACCGCGGCTCCCCACGGCGTGTGGTGGGTGTCGGTGAAGTACGGGCCGAAGGACGGCAGATGGTTGCCGGACGGCCCGAGATGGTTGTGGACCACGTCCAGGACCACGCTCATCCCGAGCCCGTGCGCCGTGTCGACGAACCGCTTCAGCGCCGTCGGCCCGCCGTACGGTTCGTGGACCGCCCACGGCGCCACGCCGTCGTACCCCCAGCCGTGCCTTCCCGGGAAGGGGCAGAGCGGCATCAGCTCCACATGGGTGATCCCGAGCCCGGCCAGCTCCCCCAGCCGCTCCGCCGCCGCGTCGAGGGTGCCGTCCGGGGTGAACGTCCCGACGTGCAGCTCGTACAGGACGGCGGCGCGCAGCCGCAGCCGCGGTGCCTCGTTGAACCAGACGTACGCGGAGTGGTCGACGACCGCGCTGAGGCCGTCCGGGCCGTCCGGCTGACGTCGGGACCGGGGGTCGGGGAGCACCGGCCCGCCGTCCAGGGAGTAGCCGTACCGGTCGCCGTCCCCGGCCGGTACGACTCCGGTCCACCAGCCGTCCCGCTCGGCGTCCCGCTCCAGCGGGTGTCCGGTGCCGTTCAGCTCCAGCGTCACCCGGTCACGGGCCCGCGGGGCCCACACCTCGAACAGCACCGGCCGATCCCCTCGTCGATGGGTACCACACGCAACGTGAGCCGCGACCCTGGCGCAGCGGCTACGGCGTCCATCCTGGCAGTCAGGACCTGGCCGCGCCCGGCGTGTCCCACACGAAGTCGATCGCCCGCTGGAAGGTCGCGTACCCCGTCCGGGCGAAGGCCCTCGCCATCGGTACGTTGCCCAGGTCGGTCGCCGCACGGATGCGCGGCACGTCCTGGCCGGCCAGGACGCGTGTGCCCTCTGCGAGGATGTCGTCGATTTGACGCTCTCCCCCGTAAACGGGGGAGATTCCCACCGTGTCGCCGCTGTTTCCAGCACGTGCGTAGTGGTTCCTGCTTCATCGCCCACTGCCCGGCGTGCCGGGTCTCATGCGGGCTCCACAGGCGTTTTACGTGTCCGGGCGTCCCTCGGCCACGATGCGCCGTCCTTCACGGCGGATGTTGCGTTCGGCGTTCTCGTCCCGGTCGTGGACGGCTCCGCAGGAGCACGTCCACTTCCGGATCTTGAGCCCTGCCAGTCCCTTGGGTCCTTCGATGCTTCCGCAGCCTGGCGCTGAGCAGAGCTGAGTGCTCGGGAAGAACCGGTCCACCTTGGCGAAGATGCGCCCGTATCGGGCGCACTTCGCTTCCAGGGTGCGGGCGAACATGCCCAGGCTCTGGTCGTGGAGGGAGTTGGCGCGCTTGCCCTTCTTCGATCCCATGCCCTTCACGTTCAGGTCCTCCAGGTACACGGCTTGGCTCTCGCGCGTGATCTTGGTGGTTTCCTGCTCGATGAAGTTGCGACGCCGGTCTGCGATCTTGGCGTGGATCTTCGAGACGACGAGTTTCGCCTTCCGGCGATCGGCCGAGCCTTTCTGAGCCCGGGAAAGCTTGCGCTGCGCACGTCGCAGCTTCTTCTCCTGACGCCGGAAGAACTTCGGGGAATTGATCTTCCGGCCCCGCAGAACGGCGTAGGTGGACAGGCCCAGGTCGATCCCGGTCTCGGTCTCGTCCACGTCCAGCTCGGGCAGCGGCTTTCCCTCGGTCTCCACCACGAAGCTGGCGAAGTACCTTCCGGACGCGTCCTTGACCACGGTCACGGACGACGGGGTGGAGGGAAGTTTCCGGGACCACTTGACCTTCACGTCGCCGATCTTCGGAAGGCTCAGCGCACCGTTCTCGGTGATCGAGAAGCGGGCGTTGGCGGTGAAGCGGACGGACTGGCGGCTGGTCTTCTTCCTGAACTTCGGCGGCCCCATCTTCGGTCCCCTGCGGGTGCCGTTCTTGGAGGCGAAGAAGTTGGAGTACGCGGTCTCCAGGTCCCGGAGGGACTGCTGGAGCACTACGGCCGACGCGTTGTCCAGCCAGTACCGTTCGTCGGTCTTCTTGGCGTCGGTGACGAACCGCTTCGAGAGTTCCGCCGCGGTCGGGCGCTTGACTCCCTGCCTGTAGGCGTCCTGACAGGCGCGAAGAGCGTCGTTGAAGACGACACGGGCGCACCCGAACGCCTTCGCCAGCATGATCCGTTGCGGGGCGCTCGGGTGCAGCCGGAACTGATACCGGAGCTTCATGCCGATCACCGTACTGCAGTTGGTTTATGGCTGACATGCAGAATATCCGTACAGGCAGGCATTGCACGTTCGTGCTTCACGCGCACTTGGTTTTCGTGACGAAATACCGGCACAAGGTATTCACCGACACCCACCTCAAGCGCATGGAGGAGATCATGCGCGCCGTCTGCACCGACTTCGAATGCGAGCTGATCGAGTTCAACGGCGAGAACAACCACGCCCACCTCCTGGTGAACTTCCCGCCGAAATTGGCCCTGTCGAAGCTGGTCAACAGCCTCAAGGGCGTCAGCTCACGCAGGCTCCGCCAGGAGTACCCGGAACTGGTCCGGCACTACTGGCGGGCACAGCGACTATGGTCCGGCTCGTACTTCGCCGGATCGGTCGGCGGGGCCCCGCTGTCGATCGTCCGTCAGTACATCGAGCAGCAGAATCGTCCGACGTGACCTGCGCGTCAGAGCGGTGCCGGGAATCGCTTCACCACCGGGCTGAAGCCCGGTGCACCGCGATTGGTCCCGCTAGCAGCGATCTTGGTCGAGACGGCACGTGGTTTCTCCGGTCGGGCCCGGCCCAGGTCACGGGTGGGGAGGGTGTTCGCGGACCCCGTCGGCACTGTGCCGCCCCGTTCTGGACACTTCGGGTCCGCCGGACCGACAATCACGGTGTGACGACGCCCTTCGAGTTCTCCACGCACCCCGCCCGGCTCTCCGACGCCGAGCGGGACCGCGCGCTGGTGCTGCTCCGTGAGGGTGCCGCCCAGGGCAGGCTCTCGCACGACACCTTCCTGTTCCGCATGGAGCGGGCGCTCGTCGCCCAGAGCCCGGACGAACTCGCCCTCCTCACAGCCGATCTGAGGACCGAGTCCGGCTGGACACGGCGCGTGGTGGGCGCCGTGGAGAAGATGTCCGCGTTCACGGCCAAGCTCGGCCGGGCCTGGCACGCCGAGCGGTTGCCGAAGCTGCTGCTGCCCGAGCCGGGTCCGTACCCGCTGCGGATCGGCCGTGATCCGATGAACGGGTTGCGGCTCAGCCACGAGACGGTCTCCCGGATGCACGCCGAACTCTCCCTCCAGGACGGGCTCTGGGTGCTGCGCGACCTCGGCTCGACCAACGGCACCGTCGTGAACGGACGCCGGGTCACGGGCGCGGTGGCCGTCCGGGCCGGAGACATGGTCGGCTTCGGACAGATGTCCTTCCGGCTCTCCGTGCGCTGACGCTCTCCGTGCGCTGAGGCTCTCCGTGCCTCCGAACCCCCGCCGCGTCCGAACCCCCTTCTGTATCACGGGGATTCCCCTACCGGTGGGGCTAACCCCCCTGTGGTCCACCGGAGTCCACCAGTGACCGCACGGTGCCTCCGACGGGAGGCTGGCCACCATGAGAAGAACAGGTCAGCAGTCCCCGACACCCGCGGGGTCCCAGGGCACGGTACCGGTCACGGTCCGAACGGCTCGGTGGTGTGCGACGCACCCGGGCAGGGCGCTCGCCGGCTGGGTGCTCCTCCTCGCCGTCTGCATCGGCGCCGGGGCGACCGTGGGCACGAACAAGGGCACGTTCGCCGACTTCTGGATCGGTGAGGCGGGGCGGGCCGAGGCCATGGCCTCGGGCAGCGGACTGACGCAGCCGCCGGTCGAGCAGGTGCTGATCGAGCGCACCGCCCGGACGGCCGGCGACGAACCCTCGGTCGCGGCCGGTGAGATCCGCCGGCGGATGGAGGCGCTCCCGTCCGTCGAGAAGGTCGACGCGCCGGTAGCCTCGCGCGGCGGCGAGGCGGTGCGTGTGGCGGTCACCCTGCGCGGCGACCGGGAGACCGCGAAGAAGGACGTCGAGACGCTGCTCGCCCAGACCGCCGAGGTCCGGCGGGCCCACCCCGGCCTGACGATCGAACAGACCGGCAGCGCCTCCGTCTCCGTCGCGGTCGACGACCGGCAGGGCCAGGAGCTCCGGCGGACCGAGATGATCAGCCTCCCGGTCACCTTCCTCATCCTCCTCGTCGTCTTCGGCGCGATCCTCGCCGCCGGAATCCCCGTCCTCCTCGCGCTCTTCTCCTTCGCCGGCGCGGTCGGTCTGTACGGGCTAGCCTCCTGGGTCTTCCCGGACGCGGGCGGCGCGGCGCTCAGCGTCATCTTCATGATGGGCATGGCGGTCGGCGTCGACTACTCGCTCTTCTACCTCAAGCGGGCCCGTGAGGAGCGCCAGCGCTCGGGCGGCACGCTCTCGCACGCCCGGGCCGTCGAGCTGGCCGCGGCGACCTCGGGTCGCGCCGTCGTCGACTCCGGGTTCGCCGTCGCGCTCTCCCTCGCGGGGCTCTACCTCGTCGGGGACGTGATCTTCTCGTCGATCGCCACGGGGGCGATCCTCGTCACGCTGGTGGCGGTCGGCGGCTCGCTGACCGTACTGCCCGCACTGCTCGCCACGCTGGGACACCGGATGGACGGCGGCCGGCTCGCCCGCCGCCGTCGCCGCGGCGGAGAAGGACGCGTGTGGGCGGCGCTGCTGCGTCCGGTCGTGCGCCGCCCGCTCGTGGCGCTGGTGGCGGGCGTCGCCGCGACCGTCGCGCTGGCCGCGCCCGCGCTCGGCATGAGGCTCGGTACCGAGGGCAAGGAGACGTTCCCCGACAGCATCCCGGCCGTCGCCGCGTACGACCGGCTCGTGCGGGCCTTCCCGTCAGAGGGGCCCGCGCATCTCGTTCTCGTACGGGGTGAGGATCCGGCCGCGCCCCTGCGGAAGCTGGGCGCGGCGACGCGCGGCGACGCCCTCTTCGCCCAGGACGGGGCGCCGGTCGTACGGATCGCGGAGGACGGGCGTACGGCGCTGCTCGCGCTGCCCGTCCCGTACGCGGCGAACTCGCCCGAGGCCGCCCGCTCCCTGGCCCTGGTCCGCGACCGCCTCCTGCCCGCCGCCGTCGACGGCACGCCCGGGCTCCAATGGGCCGTCTCCGGCGAGATCGCCGCCGGCGCCGACTACGCGGCGCACCAGGAGTGGCGGCTCCCCTGGGTGATCCTCTTCGTCTCGCTCGCCACGCTGGCGATCATGTACGCCGCGTTCCGCTCGGTGGTGGCGGCGGCGCTCGGCACGGTCCTCAACCTGGCCGCGGTCCTCGCCGCCTGGGGCGTGCTCACCCTGGTCTTCCAGGGGACGTGGGCGGAGGGCCTGTTGGGCTTCGAGTCGCTGGGCTTCGTCGGCTCCCGCACGCCGCTGATGGTGTTCGCGATCCTGGTGGGACTCTCCACGGACTACCAGATCTTCGTCGTGAGCCGGATCCGGGAGGCCGTACGGCGGGGTGCGCCGACCAGGGAGGCCGTGGTCGACGGGATCGCCGGGTCGGCGAGTGTGGTGACGGGCGCGGCGGTGATCATGGTCTCGGTCTTCGTGAGCTTCCTCTTCGTCGACCGCATCGAGATGAAGCAGATCGCGGTGGGTCTGACGGTCGCGGTCCTCCTCGACGCGATCGTGCTGCGGGCGGTGATCCTCCCGTCGGCGATGGCCCTCCTCGGCGACCGCGTCTGGTGGCCGCGGCGGCCGACCGGGACGCCGGCGCCGACGCCGGGGCTGCGGTCCGGCGGGGTGGCGGAGGGGAAGGTCCTCGTCTGAACCGTCGTCCCGGCGCGAGCCGTTCACCCCGCACGGCTCGCGGGGCGCGTGTCGCACCGCGCCCCGCGAGAGGCGAACGTGATGACGGCGTACGCGGGTCGAGGCGACTCCGGAGGGGCGGGAGCGGGGCCCGCGCCCCCGGAGCTCCTCCTGATCGCCGAACCCGGCCCGCGCCGCGCCCGCTTCCTCGCGTCCGGTGCCCGGGCACTGTCGCCACCGTGCTACCCGGCGGTAGTCTGCGAGCCGGTCCGCACCACGGGGGAGTGTCATGGGCGCCGACAGGTTCGATCCCGTAGCCGAGCACGAGCGGGCCCGCGCCGCCCTGGGGGCCGCGATCCCGCGACTGGTCCGGCTGCTCCGCGACCTCCCCGACCGGGACGCCCCCTCCGGTGTCCCCGTGTGGACGGTGGGCGACGTCGGTGCGCACCTGGCGGCCGTCTACCTCGGGTTCTGCTCCACGGTCTCCCCGGACGATTCCCTGGACTGGGACGGCATCCTGCCGCCGGGCGACGGTCCGTTCGTCGAACGGATCACGGCCGTGAACGCCACGTCCATCGGCTTCTTCGGCGGCGACGACCGCGCCCGTCTGCACGACTTCGTCGCCGAACGAGGCGAGACGTTCCTGCGGGTCACCGAGGGCCTCGCACCTGACACTCCCGTCGTCGTGCCCTGGTACGGGCAGGAGATCACGCTGGCGACGGTGACCGGTCTGCTGCTCAGCGAGACCCTTGTGCACGGACTCGACATCGCTCGTGGCGCCCGACGTCCCTGGCCGATCGGCCACGACGAGGCGAGCCTGGTGCTCGCGCAGTCGATGCCGACGATGATGACACTGGCCCTGGACACGGAGAAGGCGCGAGGTGTCGCCATCGCGTTCGACCTCGTGGTCAGGGGCGGTCCGCGGTTGGCGATCGTCGTCGACGACGGGGCGATGACGGTGACCCGTGACGCACCGCCGCGCGCCTACGACTGCAGGCTCACGGCGACACCGGCCGCGTTCCTGCTGGTCTCCTTCCGGCGTACGCCGATCTGGAAGGCCGTCGTGCGCGGCCAGATGCGGGCCGGTGGCCGCAGGCCGTGGCTCGCCATGCGGCTCGGTGAGCTGATCGGCACACCCTGACCGAACAGCTCCGTCCGGCACCGGCGAACGCCGGCCCCGCCGGGGGACCTGCGGGGCCGGGCTCGCGCCACTTCGGCGAGTGATCGACCGGCCTCGTGCGGTGATTGCGGTCATGCGTGCGAGGGCGGTCCGGTGCTGCCGGTGTGACCATGGACAGCGTGGAGGACGCGCATCCGGCGACCGCCCCGCGCGGGCGGCGCCGGGAAGCCACAGCAGGGCCCTTCTCGCTCGTGGCCGGCAGGGCACCGTACGGCCGGGACCTTCTCCACGGAGAGGCGCGGGGTGAGCGAGTTCTACGGAGAGGCGCGGGATGAGCGAGCCGAACCCGGTCGAGGAGCTCGTCAGCGGCGCGGCCCAGAACGCCGGAGGCTGGCTGGGCGCGCTGCCCGTGGCGCAGGTGGCCACCAGTGCCGACGGAACGATCGTGCGCTGGAACCGGGCCGCCGAAGAACTGCTCGGCTTCAAGCCGCAGCAGGTGATCGGACGGCACATCGCCGAGCTGTTGCACCCGAACGCGGACAGGAGTCTGGGCCGGTCCTTGTGGGAGGCCGCCGCCGGCGGGCGCGGGGTCATGGGCACGGTCACCGCTTGGCACCGTGACGGGCACCCGGTGGAGGTGGAGATCTGGGCAAGCCCCGTCCCCGACCGGCATGACGATGCCTCCGCGGTCCTGCTCTTCGCCGCGGAGGCGCACGCCGCACGGCGGATCCGTGGATCGTCGGCCGTCTGGGACGGACTGTTCGCACGCTCTCCGGTCGGAATCGCCGTCCTGGACACACAGCTGCGGTTCCTGCGGGTCAACCGGGCGCTGGAGAGGATGAACGGCCTGTCGGAGTCGGCCCATGTCGGCCGGAGCCTGTCCCAGCTGCTGCCCCAGGTGAACGCCGACGACATGGAGGCGGCGATGCGGCAGGTCCTGGAGACCGGGGAGCCGGTCCTGGACCGCCGCCGCATCGGCCGCACCCCGGCCGACCGCGACCGCGACCGGGTGTGGTCGTGCTCCTACGTGCGCGTGGAGGACCCGGCCGGCCGGCCGATCGGAGTCATCGCCTCCCTGCTCGACATCACCGACCAGCAGCGCGCCCACACCGAAGCCGAGGCGGGGCGACGCCGCCTCGCGCTCCTGAGCGAGGCGTCCATCCGGATCGGCTCCAGCCTGGACCTGGAGCGCACCGCCCAGGAGCTCGCCGATCTCTCCGTTCCCGGCCTTGCCGACGCGGTCACCGTCGACGTCCTGGACTCCCTCTCCCGCGGCGACGACCCCGGCATGGGCCTGGCCGGCGGTGTCGCCCTGCGCCGCCTGGGAAAGGCCCCGCTGACCGGCTCCGTGGTCACCGATGTCCTCGCCCCGCTCGGCCGCACCCTCGAGTTCCCGGCCGCGGCGCCCTACACCCAGACCCTCGCCAGACGTCTGCCCTTCCTGCTGGCCGTCCTCGACGAGGCGACCATCGCCCCCGCCGCCCGCCACACGAGCCGGCCCGCGCAGCTGCTGCGGCTCGGCGTGCACTCGTTCATGATGGTCCCGCTCTTCGCACGGGACCTGGTACTCGGCGTGGCGACCTTCTACCGAACCCGTCCGGCCGGCCCCTTCACCTCCGACGACGTGAGCCTGGCCGGCGAACTCGCCACCCGCGCCGCCCTCAGCATCGACAACGCCCGGCTCTACCACCGCGAGCACGACACCGCGCTGACCCTGCAACGGAGCATGCTTCCCCAGCACATCACCCCGCCGCCGGGGATCGAAGTCGCCCACCGGTACCTGCCCGCGAGCGATGTCAACGAGGTCGGCGGCGACTGGTACGACGTGCTCAGGCTGCCGGGAGGGAAGGCGGCCCTGCTCATCGGAGACGTCATGGGCCACGGCACCCCGGCCGCCGCGGTGATGGGACGGCTCTCCGCCAGCGTCCGGGCGCTCGCCAGGCTCGACCTCGAACCCGAGGAACTGGTCCATCAGTTGGAAGCGGCGCTCGACGACCTCGCGGAGCCGATGCTCGCCACGTTCCTCTATGCCGTGATCGACCTGGCAACCGGCCGCTGCCGCATCATCCGCGCCGGTCACCCGCCGCCCGCCGTCGTCGGCCCCGACGGCGCGGCCGCTCTCCTCGACCTGCCGCCCGGCGTCCCGCTCGGCGTGGGCGGCACGCGCTTCACCACCAGCGAGACCACCCTGCGGCCGGGCAGCATCCTCGTTCTGTACACGGACGGCCTCATCGAGTCCCGGGGCAGCGACATCGACGAACGCCTCGCCGAACTCGTCCATCTCCTCGCCGAGCCCCACCCGACCCTGACCGGACTCTGCGACAGCCTCCTCACACTGCTCGTGCCGGGCTCGGCGGACGACGACATCGCCCTGCTGCTCGCTCGTTTCACCGGACCGTGACACACCGGAGGCGCCCCAGCCGCCACGTCGTGCTCCGGCATGAGGTACGAGCGCGGCCGACGCGAGTCGACTTCACCCGTACGGCGGTATGCGGGCTGCGACGGCTCCCGCTCGGTGGTGGGGTGGGGAGACGCACTCACGGTGGACCGACAGGGGACGCGATGAGCGACGAGTCGAACTCGGGAATACGGCGTCACGGCTGGGCGGAGCTGCCGCCGATGGAGCGGGGGTCCAAGGCGTCCGGCGCGCGGGTGACCGCGCCCCCCGCCGCCGGGCCGTCGCGAAGCCGGACCGTCGCGCCCAGCCCCCTCGACCCCGGCGCCACCCGGGACCCGTACCGCGTCCACCGCGTACTGCGCGAGGAGTTCCCGCTCACGTTCGACCCGCTGCTGCGCGCGTGGGTCCTCAGCCGGTACGCCGACGTCGCCACCGCCCTCACCGACGCCCGGTTCACCCACGGCCACCGGCCCGGCGACCCGCCCTGCGCCCAGACGCACGTCGACGTCGACGAGGCAGAACTGCGCAGCGTCACCGCGCGCACCGCCCATGTCCTCGCCCGCCGGATCGCCGACCGGCCGAACGCGGACCTGGTCGCGGACTTCTGCCACTGGCTGCCCGCCGGTACCGTCGCCGCCGCCGTCGGCGTGCCCTACCGGGACATGATGCGCCTGGTCCGCGGCCGCGCCGCCTCCGCGCTCGCCGGTCAGTGCACCAGCCAGATCTCGGTACGGGAGAAGGCCCTCGCCTCCTTCCTCGCCCATGTCCTCGCCGACCCGGAGCGCACACGGGCGCTCCGCGACGCACCCTCGGAACAGATCGCCCGCGCCTGGACCGAGTCGCTGCGCCACGACCCGCCCGTGCAGATCGCCGTTCGCCGCACCGCCGCCGAGGTACGCGTCAGCGGCGGCGCGATCCCGGCGGGGGAGCCCGTGGCCCTGCTGATCGGAGCGGCCTGCCGGGACCCGGAGCGCTTCCTGGAACCCGACCGCTACGACCCGCTGCGCGACGACCCGGGCCAGCTCACCTACGGCAGCGGAGCCTGCCCAGCGGTCCTGCTCGCCGGGCTCGAGGCCGAGTACTCCGTGCGCGCGCTCCTCGACGCCATGCCCCGGCTGCGGCTCGCCCACGGCTTCCGGCCGGAGCGGACCGGGCTGATCACCCGCGCCCCGCGGAGCCTGCTCGTACGTCCCGGCGGCTGACCCCCCGTATCCGCTCCGCTCACTTCTCCCGGGCGGGGCGGCGGCCGAGGAGCGCCACCGGACGCGCGTCGAAGAGCTCGGCCGGCTTCACCGCCCCGCCGGTGAACCGTCGTACTCCGTCGAGGAGATCGAACCAGGTGCCGGGCGGCAGGATCAGCTCCGTGTCCTGCCAGCCGCCTGTCTCCGCCAGCCGCAGCGGCAGCCGGGTGACCGCGGTGACCGACTCCGCCGAGGCGCCCTCGCCGCGGGCGAAGGCCAGACAGTGCGGTGCCGCGGCCCCGGTCACCGTCAGCGGGGTGTACGAGTCGGGCGCGGCGAAGGCCTCGGGGTGCAGCCGCCGCAGCGCGAGCGCCGCGCGGACCACCGCCGTCTTCTCGTCGTCCTCGCCGGCCGCGAAGGGAACCCGGTTGTCCGGGTCGACCAGCGCACGGTACTCCCGCTCGGTCCCCTGGTAGAGCTCCGGCACCCCCGGCATCGTCAGCTGGACCAGCGTCGCGCCCAGCTGGTGGGCGCGGATGTGCGGCTCCAGCGCGAAGGCCGCCTCCGAGGCCGCCCGGAGCGGAATCCGGCCGGGGCCGGCCGCCACGAACTCGGTCACCGCCCGCTCGTACGCCGGGTCCGGCTCGGTCCAGCTGGTGTGCAGTCCCGCCTCCCGTACCGACTTCAGCACCGCGGGGCCGAGCCGCACGGGGTCCGGTGTGCCGAAGCCGAACGCGGTCTGCCACGCCGTCCACGCCAGGTGCGGATCCGGCGCCGGAACTCCGGCCACCTCCTCCAGCAACTCCAGCCATACGGACGGGCACTGGGTGAGGACCGCGATCCCGGCCCGGATGTCCGCGCTGCGCTTGGTGTCGTGCGTGGACAGCACGGTCCCGGTCGCGGGCCAGTCCCGGGAGAGCCGCAGGCAGTACGCGTGGAACTCCTCGGGCGCGATCGCCGGACGTCCGGGGTCGCCGCCCACCTCGTTCGCCGACAGGAGCGGGGTGTAGCGGTAGAAGGCGGTGTCCTCGACGGACTTGGCGCGCAGCGCCGAGGAGGTCTGTGCGAACCGGTCCCGGAACGCCCGGTGTTCGGGGCCGTCGCCGAGTCGCCCGAGCGCCAGGTCGCGCACGGTGTCGACGGCCGTGGCCTCCTCCGGCGCGGCGAAGGCGGCGGTCGCGCCCCGGGCGGCCTCGGGGGTCAGCACCGTCTCGTCGCCCGCCCGGTAGAAGCGGTAGACCGGGACGCGGACGAGGAGTTCACGGATCGCGGTCGTCAGAGCCCAGGCGGCGTGGTCGCGCAGGTCGGGATCGGCGGCGCAGATCCGCTCCGCGATCCGGGTCAGCGCGGATGTCTCCGCCGCCAGTTCGTGCGTCACCACCTCGTACGCGGCCCGTCGTGCCGTCGCCTCCCAGGCGCCGCCCCGGTCCGCCGCGCGTCCCGCGAACGTCCGGTACACGTCGGAGAGTTCGGCGGCTCCGACGCCGTCCACGAAGACGCCGTCCACATGCCGCAGCGCGTCGTAGCCGGTCGTGCCGGCGACCGGCCAGGCGGACGGCAGCGGCTCCGGGCCGGTGAGGATCTTCTCCACGACCGTCCAGCAACGTCCGCCCGTCGCCTCCCGCAGTCGCCGCAGATATCCCTCGGGATCGGCGAGCCCGTCCGGATGGTCGATCCTCAGCCCCTCGATCACCCCGTCCTCGACCAGCCTCACGATCGTGCCGTGGGTCGCGTCGAAGACCTCGGGGTCCTCGACGCGTAGCCCGATCAGCTCCGAAATGGTGAAGAAGCGACGGTAGTTGAGCTCCGTACGGGCCAGCCGCCACCAGCCGAGCCGGTACCACTGGGCGTCGAGCAGCTCGGGCAGGGGCAGCTCCTCCGTACCCGCGCGGAGCGGGAAGTCCTGGCCGTCCAGGTGCAGTACGCCGTCGGCGACCCGCATCCGCTCCCGTACCTCCGGGAGCCGGGCCGGCAGCACGGGCAGCAGGAGCCGGCCGCCCCCCGCCTCCCAGTCGATGTCGAACCAGCGGGCGTACGGCGACCGGGGACCCTCGCGGAGCACCTCGCGCAGCGCGTGGTTGTGCGTGGGTGACGCGGCCATGTGGTTGGGCACCAGGTCCACGACCAGGCCGAGTCCGTGCGCCCGGGCGGTGGCGGCCAGGGCCCGCAGCCCCTCCTCGCCGCCCAGCTCGGCGCGGATCGCACGGTGGTCGGTCACGTCGTAGCCGTGCGTCGAGCCGGGCACGGCCTCCAGGACGGGGGAGAGATGGAGATGGGACACCCCGAGTCCGGCGAGATGCGGGACGGCCCGCTCGGCGGCCGAGAAGGGGAACTCCGGCTGGAGCTGGAGCCGGTAGGTGGCGGTGGGCACGGTCCGGGCGGTGGGCGGGGACGGGAGCGAGGACGTCATGCGAACGTACGTACCCGGCACGGAGGCTTCTGTGTCATCGCCTCATGCGTCCGTTCGGGTGCATCGCGTTACGTTCACGCGATGCTCCGTAGGTATCGCGACACCCTGTCCGTGCTCGGGCCGGTGCTGCCGGTCGTCTCGTTCCTGGGGCGGCTGCCCACCGCCATGTGTCAGCTCGGCAGCCTGATCCTGGTCGTGGAGACGAGCGGATCCCTGACCACGGCGGGGCTCGCGGGCGGCGCGCTCGCTGCGGGACAGACGGTCGCGGGGCCGGTCATCGGCAGGCTCGCCGACCGGCGTGGGCAGCGCGGGGTGGTCCTGCTCGCGTCCCTCGCCAACGCGGTCGCCGTCACCGCGCTGGTCCTCGCGGCGCTCGCCCACACGGCGACCGGCCGGCTGATCGCCCTCGCAGCGCTCGCCGGCGCGACGGTCCCCCAGGTCGGACCGCTCGCCCGGACCCGCTCGGTCGCCCTGGCCCGGCGCTCCGGCGCCGACGACACGCTGGTCGGCACGGTCCTCTCGTTCGAAGGGACCCTCGACGAGGTGTCCTTCGTCCTGGGCCCTGCCCTCGTCGGCCTCGCCGCCGCCCTCACCCACCCGGCGGCGGCGCTCCTGACGGCCTCGGTCCTCCTCGCGACCTGCGGCACGGCGTTCGCGCTGCACCCGTCGGCCCGCGTGGCCGAGGGCCGGACCACGGCCGTCACCACCCGAACGGGCGCCGCCGAACGGGCGCGGCTGCCGGGGTCCGCCCACGCCCTTCGGATCACGATGGTGCTCCAGGGCGCCATGTTCGGGGCGTCGCAGGCCGGCATCACCGCGCTCACCGAGAGTCTCGGGGCGCCCGAGCAGACGGGTCTCGTCTACGCGGCCGTGGGCGTGATGAGCGCCGCCGTCGGTCTGTCGATGGCCGCCGTGCCCGCGCGGATCGGCCTGCCGACCCGCTGGCGGGCCGCCACCGCCGCGCTGGTCGTGCTCTCCCTGCCCCTGCTGTTCGTCGACTCGCTCGTGGCGCTGTACGCGGTCGTCATCGTCCTCGGCGCGGCCTACGCGCCCCACCTGATCACCGTCTTCGGCCTCACCGAACGGACGGTCCCGGCGGTCCGGCTCGCCGAGTCCATGGCTTTCCTGACCAGCGGTATCGTCGGCGGCCAGGCACTGGCGCTGGCGCTCGCGGGGAGCCTGGCGGAACGTCACGGCCCCGGCGCCGCCTTCACGCTGATGGTCGCGGCGGCGGTCCTGTGCGCGGTTCTGTCCTGGTCGGTGCGCACCCTACTTCCGGCGGCCGACCCCCGTCCGGCCGGGGCGGAAGCCGGGGCGAAGGCCTGACGGACGCGGCCGGGCGGAGCCGTACGGCCCCCGCCCGGCACTGATCCGCCGTCCCGGCCTTCCACCGCCCGGCTACGCCGGACGCTTCAGTACCGTCAGGCTCAACGGCGCCAGCGTGACCCGTTCGCCGGCCGCGACCTTGGGGCCCTCCTGGGGCGGGATGCCCTCAGGGTGGGAGGTGTCGACGACCACCCGCCAGCTCTCGCCGTGGTTGATCGGGACCTCGAACTCCAGCTCCTGCGCCGATGCGTTGAACATCAGCAGGAACGAGTCGTCCGCGATCCGTTCCCCCTGCAGGCCAGGCTCCGAGATCGCGTTGCCGTTCAGGAAGACCGACAGTGCCTGTGCGTGCGCCGCCTGCCAGTCCCGGGCCGTCATCTCCTCACCCTCGGGCGTGAACCAGGCGATGTCGGTCAGCTCGTCGTGCGTACCCTCCACCGGGCGCCCGTGGAAGAAGCGGCGTCGCCGGAAGACCGGGTGGTCGCGCCGGAGCCGGACCATCGCCCGGGTGAACTCCAGCAGGGTGCCCTCCTCCGAGGCGCCCGGCTCGGGCCAGCGCACCCACGACACCTCGTTGTCCTGGCAGTAGGCGTTGTTGTTGCCGCCCTGCGTCCGGCCGAACTCGTCGCCGTGGCTGAGCATCGGCACGCCCTGCGAGAGCATCAGCGTCGCGAGGAAGTTCCGCATCTGCCGGGCCCGCAGCTCCCGGATCCCGATGTCGTCCGTGTCGCCCTCGGCCCCGCAGTTCCAGGAGCGGTTGTAGCTCTCGCCATCCCGGTTGCCCTCCCCGTTGGCCTCGTTGTGCTTGCCGTCGTAACTGACGAGGTCGCGCAGCGTGAACCCGTCGTGGCAGGTGACGAAGTTGACCGAGGCCAGCGGCCTGCGGCCGTCGTCCTGGTACAGGTCGGACGATCCGGTGAGCCGGGACGCGAACTCGGCGAGCGTGCGCGGCTCGCCCCGCCACAGGTCGCGTACGCAGTCCCGGTACTTTCCGTTCCACTCGGTCCACAGCGGCGGGAAGTTGCCCACCTGGTAGCCGCCCTCGCCGACGTCCCACGGCTCGGCGATCAGCTTCACCTGGCTGACCACCGGGTCCTGCTGCACCAGGTCGAAGAAGGACGAGAGCCGGTCCACCTCGTGGAACTGGCGGGCCAGCGTCGCCGCCAGATCGAAGCGGAAGCCGTCGACGTGCATCTCCGTCACCCAGTACCGCAGGCTGTCCATGATCAGCTGCAGCACGTGCGGCGAGCGCATGAGCAGCGAGTTTCCGGTGCCGGTGGTGTCCGTGTAGTACCGCTGGTCGTTCGCGAGGCGGTAGTACGAGGGGTTGTCCAAGCCCCGGAAGGAGAGCGTGGGGCCAAGGTGGTTGCCCTCGGCCGTGTGGTTGTAGACCACGTCGAGGATGACCTCGATCCCCGCCTGGTGCAGGGCCCGTACCGCCGACTTGAACTCCAGGACCTGCTGGCCCCGGTCGCCCCAGGAGGCGTAGGCGTTGTGCGGGGCGAAGAAGCCGATCGTGTTGTAGCCCCAGTAGTTGGAGAGCCCCGCGTCGACCAGCCGGTGGTCGTGGACGAACTGGTGCACCGGCATCAATTCGAGCGCCGTGACCCCCAGTTCCTTCAGATGCCCGATCACTGCCGGGTGTGCGAGCCCCGCGTACGTGCCGCGCAGCTCCTCCGGCAGCTCCGGGTGGAGCATGGTCAGGCCCTTCACATGGGCCTCGTAGATCACGGTCCGGTGGTAGTCCGTGCGCGGGCGCCGGTCGTCGCCCCAGTCGAAGTACGGGTTCACCACGACCGAGGTCATCATGTGCGGCGCCGAGTCGAGGTCGTTGCGGGAGTCCGGCCGCCCGAAGTGGTAGCCGTACACCGCCTCGCCCCACCCGATCGAACCCGAGACCGCACGGGCATAGGGGTCCAGGAGCAACTTCGCCGAGTTGCAGCGCTGCCCGCGCTCCGGCGCGTACGGACCGTGGACCCGGAACCCGTAGCGCTGACCCGGCATCACTCCCGGCAGGTAGGCGTGCCGGACGAAGGCGTCCGTCTCGCGCAGCTCCACCGCCGTCTCCGAGCCGTCGTCATGGATCAGACACAGCTCGATCCTGTGGGCGGCCTCCGAGAAGACCGCGAAATTGGTTCCGGCGCCGTCGTAGGTGGCGCCCAGGGGATACGCCTGTCCCGGCCAGACCTGCATAGATAAGACTCTTCCATTCTGATCCGGGTGTGGGGGTGCACTCCGGCCAGATCCTGCCCGAAAGTGGGGCAAGCTCCTAGGACTTCGCCCCGGCCCTGCCGGGGGTATGCCCATCGGTAATGTGTTCGAACGCAGCTCGGATGTGTGGCGTGTCGAAGGTTTACGGACCGCTCGCCGCCCCCCCGCCCGACTCCCGGTCAACCCGGGGTTCCGTCCCATCGCCCCGGACGGGGCCGGGGCCGCCGATGGTCCGCCGGCGGCGCCCCGCGCTCGCGCGCAGGGGCCTCACCGGTATGAATCCGCTCACTCCGGCCCCATCACGTCATGCGGAACGCCACTCGGATCGGCGGGAGTTGAGCAAGCAGCCTGCCGATCCTGCTGCACCGCCTCCCGCTCGCGGAGTACCCTTCCTTGATCGTCGACAGACGGTGGGATCGGGCGTCCAACAGCAGAAGGCGGTGCGCGGGTGAGCTCGGGAGGTCTGGAGCTGCCCCCAGGTGACGCGGGTCACGAGGGGGGTTCGCCCGACCCCGTGGACGTACCGCCCGGAGCGGTCTCCGTCGCCAGGCCGATGGAGATCGGGGCGGAGCTCGACTGGGGCGCCGAGGCCTGGGGTGAGGTGCGTACCCGTGCGCAGCGGGCCGGGCGGGCCTATATCTGGCTGAATCTCGTCGAGCAGCGGCTCCGTGCCGTGGTGGCCGCCGTGCTGCGGCCGGTGTACGAGCCGGTTCACGGCGAGGACTGGGTCGTGGCCGCGGCCGGGCCGGCGGGGCAGGAATGGGTGCAGCGGGCCGTCGCCGTCCGCGAGGTCTCACGGCGCAAGGGCTACCTCCTCGACCCGGCCGACGACAACGTCCTCAGCTTCCTGACGCTCCCGCAGCTGCGGGAGCTGATGGTGCAGCACTGGCCGTGCTTCGAGCCGTACTTCGACGACCGGCGCGAGGTCGAACTCGCCTTGGACGAGCTGGAGGTGACGCGCAACGTCGTCTCCCGCAACCGCGCCCTGTCGACCACCGTCCTCGCGCAGTCCGAACGCGCCTCCGCGCGGCTCCTGGAGATCCTCGGCAGCGGCGCGGGCGTGCCGTCCGCGGACCGGCTGCCGGTCGACGCGGTCGAGGACCTGGTGGGCGACCGGTACGCGGACGTGGTCTCCGTCCACCCCGACCGGGTGCGGCTGCAGCGCCAGCTGCCGGCCGAGGACCTCTTCGGCGGGGCGCGCCGCCTCGACGCCACGGGCATAGGTCTGAACCTCCTCGTACAGAACTTCTCCGGGCGGCGGCTGGTGCGGCTCGCCGAGTCCGGCTGCCGCATACGCCTGCTGTTCCTGAATCCGGCGAGCAGCGCCGTCAAGCGCCGGGAGCGGGAACTGGGTCTGAAGAAGGGCGAGTTGAGCCGCTCGGTGGAGATGAACATCCTCCATATGCGGCGGGTGCGTGCCCGGCTGCGCGACCCGGACGCCTTCCAGATCCATGTCTTCGACGAGACGCCGCGCTTCACGGCGTACCTGGTGGACGGGGACGGGCCGGACGGGCTCGCCGTCGTCCAGTCGTACCTGAGGAAGGCGCGGGGGATGGAGGCGCCGGTGCTCGTGCTGCGCGGGGGCGGCCGGAACGTGGTGCGCTCCGGGCAGATGGCGCGTGACGGCGAATACGGACTTTTTGCTACATATCGCGAGGAGTTCGAGTCGGTCTGGCTCGACTCCCGCCCGGTCTCCTGAGGGCCGGGGACCGCTGCCCGAGGCGCGTTGTCAGTGGCCCGTGCGAGGGTGTTCAGCACCACGGGGGAGATCACGTAAGGAGGACCCGATGGCTTGGCACGGGGAAGAGCTGGTCGGATTCGACCTGGAGACGACCGGCACCGAACCGCTGGAGGCGCGGATCGTCACGGCATCGGTCGTCGGCGTCCACGGCGGGCGGGTGGTGCGGCAGCGGGACTGGCTCGCCGACCCCGGGATCCGTATCCCGGCGCAGGCGTCCGCGATCCACGGCATCAGCAGCGAGCGGGCGGCCGCCGAGGGCAGGCCGGTCGTCGAGGTGGCCGACGAGATCGCCGAGACGCTCACCGGCTACTGGACCCAGGGCGTCCCGGTCGTGGCGTACAACGCCTCGTTCGACCTCACACTCCTCTCCGCCGAGCTGCGCCGCCACGGCCTCCCCTCGCTGAGCGAGCGGCTGGGCGGCGCCCCGATAGGCCCTGTCGTCGACCCCTACACGATCGACCGGGCCGTCGACCGGTACCGAAGAGGGAAGAGGACCCTGGAGGCCGTCTGCGCCGAGTACGGGGTCGTCCTCGACGCGGCCCACCAGGCGGCCGCCGACGCGCTCGCCGCCGTGCGGGTGGCCGTCGCGATAGCCGAGCGGCACGCGCGGGTGGCCGCGCTGACCCCGGCGGAGCTGCACGAGCGTCAGATCGGCTGGTACCGCGCCTGGGCGGAGGACTTCCAGGAGTTCCTGCGCCGCAAGGGCACCCCGGAGGCGGTCGTCGACCCGTGCTGGCCACTGCGCGAACTCGCGCCGGTGGCCGGCTGACGGACCCCCCCCGGAGCGGCCGGACCGTCAGCCGATCGGGTTCTCCGCCAGGAAGTCCAGGAGCAGGGTGTTGAGCCGGTCCGGCTGGTCCAGCTGGAGCCAGTGGCCCGCACTCTCGACGCGCTCGTAGCGCCAGGTGCCGTCCACGTGCTTGCCGGTGCCGTACATCGACTGCTCGGTCATGAAGCGGTCGCCGGTGGACCAGATGCCCAGGACGGGGCCCGGCAGCGGTGGGAGGGGGAAGGCGGGGCCGAACTGGACCTCGGCGGGCAGGCCCGCCCGGTAGATGTTCAGGGCGGCGGTCAGCGCGCCCGGCGCCCGCAGCGGCTCGATGATCGCCTCCGCGTCCGGGTGCTCGGTCAGCATCTCCCGGAGATTGGCGAAGTCGTCCCGCGCGAGCCAGTCCTCGGAGAGGCCCGGGAACTGGAAAAGGATCATGTACCAGGACCGCTGCTTCTGCTCGAAGCCCGCGTCACGGATCGCGGCGAAGTGCCCGACCGACAGGATGCTCAGACTCGCGACCCGCTCGGGCGCCGCCTGCGCGAGCCCCTGGACCACACCCGAGCCCCAGTCGTGCCCGACGAGATGGACCCGGTCGATCTCCAGCCGGGCGAGCAGCTCCAGCAGATCACCGACGTGCTTGGCCGGGTGGTACGCCTCCGCCCCGCCCTCCGGCCGCCCGGAGGCGCCGAAGCCCCGCAGGGTGGGAGCGACGCACGTGTACCCGGCCGCGGTCAGGGCCGGCACCTGGTGGCGCCAGAGACGGTGGCTGTCGGGGAAGCCGTGCACCAGCAGAACGGCCGGGCCCTGGCCGCTCACCTCGACGTCGAGCGTCACCTCGGACAGTTCCACACGCATCACAACACCCCGATCGTGAGTGGGCATACGAACGATGGTGCCCCTGAGGTCAGAAGGGGTACCACCGCACCTCGGGATCACCCTCTCGCAGCGAGGCCACCCGCCGCTCGAATTCGGCCAGCGCCTTGGGGTTCGTCGGTGCGTGCTGGGCGACCCAGGCGCAGCTCGCGGTCTCCCGAGCCCCGCGGAGCACCGCGCACCCCTCCCACTCCCGTACGTCCCAGCCGTACGCCTCGGTGAAGGCGTCGTGCGCGGCGGGGTCGAGTCCGTACCGGTCGCGGGAGAGCGCGAGCACCACCAGATCGTGCTCGCGCAGATCGGATGAGAAGGTCTCCAGGTCGACCAGGACCGGTCCGTCCGGGCCGACATGCACATTGCGGGGGAGGGCGTCGCCGTGGATCGGGCCGGGCGTGAGGTGCGGGGTGAGCGCGGCGGCCGCGGGGGCGAAGGCGTCCCGCCGCTCGCGCAGGAACGCCGCGTCGGCCGGGTCGACGGCGTCGCCCGCGAGCCGCAGCCACCGCTCGACCCCGCCCAGCAGGTCGCGGCGCGGGAGCGTGAGGCCCTCCGGCTCCGGCAGGGCGTGGATCCGCCGCAGCAGGGGGGCCAGGTCCCGCGGTTCGGCGGGGCGCACGGCCTCGGGGAGGCGGTGCCAGAGGGTGACCGGGTGGCCGTCGACCAGGCGGGGCTTCGGCTCCGCCGCCCGTACGGCCGGGATGTTCGTCTCGGCCAGCCAGTCCGCGAGCGCGAGTTCCCGCTCGGCGCGGGGGAGCAGGTCGGCGTCCCGGCCGATCTTCACCACGAGCCCGCCCAGGGCGAAGACCGCGTTCTCACCGAGCGCGAGGAGCCGCGCGTCCGACCGGCCCGCGCCGCCGTCCGCCCCGCCATCCGCCCCGCCCGTCGACAGCCCCGCGGCGGCCAGGATCTCCCGTGCCCGCGCCTCGTCCATCCGTCTCTCTCCCAGCCGTCCCCGATGCGTGTGCGAACCGGCCAAAGTCTCGCATCCCGGCAGGCTGTCTTGACGGACCGACGGCCTGTCAGGACCACGACGGAGGCAGGTGCAGCGTGGCAAAAGGAGCATAAGGGGTCGATCCGTGAGTGTGGCGACCGCGGTGAAGCGGTCCGGCGGAACGGCGCCCGCCGGCGCGAACGGACTCGCGCAGGGCGTCAGCCCGCAGACGCTCTCCCTCGCCGAGGACAGCCCGCACAAGAAGGAGGCGGCGCGGTTCCTCGACTTCTTCCTCCAGCCGGCGAACATGGTCCGCCTCGCCCGGGGCGACTGGATGCTGCCCACCGGGACCGCGGCCCTCGCGGACCCCTCGCTCCACACCCCGAAGGACGGCTGGGCGACCGGCGCCGCCGTGGCGGAGCATCTGCGCTCCGTGCCCGCGCAGTCGGTCCGCGGCTATCCGGAGTGGAAGGACAAGGTCGCCACCCCGGCCTGCCAGGAGTACTACAGCGGGGCGATCGACGCGGCGGAGCTGCGCGGGCGCCTGGAGAGGGACGGCAACCTCGTCCTCGCCCGCTACCAGCGCGATTGAGCCACTCTCGGGTCCCAGGGGTCCTCTTCGAGCCACCCGGGCCCCCGGGTGCCCTCGCGCGCCCAATGAGGTGGACGAGACGTCTCGTCTCGCTTAGGGTGGGGGCATGACCACGACCCCGCGCCCCGCCCACATCGCCATGTTCTCCATCGCCGCCCACGGCCATGTGAACCCGAGCCTCGAAGTGATCCGCGAGCTCGTCGCCCGCGGGCACCGCGTCAGTTACGCCATCCCCGCCTCCTTCGCCGACAAGGTCGCCGCCACCGGGGCCACCCCCGTCGTCTACACCTCCACGCTCCCCACCGACGAGGACCCGGAGGCATGGGGCACCGAACTCATCGACAACGTCGAGCCCTTCCTCCGTGACGCGATCCAGGCGCTGCCCCAGCTCGCCGCCGCCTTCGGCGACGACCGGCCGGACCTCGTCCTCCACGACATCACCGCCTACCCGGCACCCGTCCTCGCACACGGGTGGGGTGTGCCCGTCGTGGGACTCTGGCCGAATCTCGTTCCGTGGACGGGGTACGAGGAGGAGGTGGCCGAGCCCATGTTCGCCGAGCTCAAGGCCTCCGAGCGGGGCAAGGCGTACTACGACCGCTTCGAGAACTGGCTGGCCGAGCACGGTGTCGACACCCACCCCGACCGGCTCATCGCCCGCCCCCGCCGGGCGATCGTGCTCATCCCGCGCGCCCTCCAGCCGCACGCCGACCGGGTCGACGAGTCCGTCTTCACCTTCGTCGGGGCCTGCCAGGGCGACCGGGCCGACCAGGGGGAGTGGCGGCGGCCGGCGGGCGCGGAGAAGGTCCTCCTGGTCTCGCTGGGCTCGGCCTTCACCAAGCAGCCGGACTTCTACCGGGCGTGCGTCGCCGCGTTCGGCGACCTGCGCGGCTGGCACGTCGTGCTCCAGATCGGCGCGTTCGTCGACCCGGCCGAGCTGGGCGAGCTCCCCGCCAACGTCGAAGTGCACTCCTGGGTGCCCCAGTTGGCGATCCTGAGGCAGGCGGACGCCTTCATCACCCACGCCGGGGCGGGTGGCAGCCAGGAGGGGCTGGCCACCGCCACCCCGATGGTCGCCGTTCCGCTCGCCACCGACCAGTTCGCCAACGCCGACATGCTCCAGTCCCTGGGCGTGGCGCGGCGTCTGCCGATGGAGGAGGTGACCCCCGAACGCCTGCGCGAGGCCGTCCTCGCCCTCGTGGGCGATCCCCAAGTGGCCCTCCGCGCGCGGGAGATCCAGGAGCGAATGGCGAACGAGGGCGGAACGTCGCGAGCGGTGGAGCTGATCGAGGCCGAACTACCCTGACGCGTCCTGCTCAAGGCCCCTGGGAATGCCCCAGGGGCCTTACGTGTGCGCCGAGTTGAGACGAGACGCCCCATTGATTATTACGAAGACTTGTTGAGTAAATCACAGATGCATGAAGGTCTTGATTTGCACTCGTCAATGAGCAAGGGTTTCGAGGCAGCCGCCGGAGAGTTTCCTTCCGGAGGCTCAACCCCCCCACAAATCCTGACGAGGAGCCCCCTCTTCATCTGAGTCCTTTCGTGGATACCCCCACCTTCAGGTGGGGGAGGAAACGAAACCCCTGCGGAGCGGGGCAGTGAGCGGTCTTTCGCCCCCAGGGCGAAAG
>NZ_JBHUYJ010000068.1:0-42328 GCF_042668715.1 Streptomyces sp. NPDC057271 | reverse complement strand
CGTGGACGCCGATGGCTTCATCCACCTACGCGGCCACGCGAAGGACCTGATCATCCGCGGCGGCCACAACATCGACCCCGCCGTCATCGTCTCCCCACTTCACCACCACCGCGCAGGGCCAGACCACGGAGTTCCTCATCCTCCAGGAACAGGACCGGACCGAGCACGTCGCCACCAAGAAGGAACTCGCCGAGGCCAAGAAGAACTCTGGATCAGGATCCCCCGCTTCGACTACACCCCATCCGAACGCCTCCGCCGCGTCCTCAGCGGCGGCCAGCCACACCGGGCGAACGAATGGTCCCACACCCCCGGACGCTCCCTCGAAGACCAGCTCACCGAGATCGCACAGGAGGTCACGCTTCGCGGCGAAGCCGCCGAACGCAGACGTCTCGACGAGATCGAAGCAGCCCGTCAGAAGCGCATCCGCTGGGAAGCCCCCATGGAAGACGCACGCGTCCAGTACGCCGAGGCGTACCGCGTCAGGCACTTCGAAGCACAGGAAACCGCATGGCGCCATGCCATCCGACTGACGGAGTACGTGAGCGCCGTACGCACCCACGGGTCGAGACCATGCCCCCGGGCCAGGCCAGGACCCAAGCCGGGGCATGGATCGGCTGGGCGACAGCACGCGTGGAGCGCCTCGACCCGCTGAACACACCGCCCCGGCTGCCCGACATCCCCGAACCACGAGCCGACGATCTCAGGCCCTCTCTCGGGCACTGGAGCCCTTACGGGCCCCGTGACACCACACGCCGGACACCCTAGCCTCACGGAACGTCACTACCAAGAAGCGGATGAGGCCGGGTCAGCCAACAACTCGGCAGCCAGCGCCCCAGCCACCTCAAGGTGCCTACAACCACGCAGCTGAGGGCTCCACCCGGCGGCCGCAATCGCGCATGACGACCCATCAGAAACCGCGCCGTCCGTGCGTCAAACGTGCGTCACGCGCGTCAGATATGCGTCAAGATATCGCGCCCAAAGCACGTAACGCCCATCACGCACACTCGGAGAAACGGCAGGTCAGGAGCCCTTCGAGGCGGGCTCAAGGATCGCGACGCACTCGACATGATGGGTCATGGACATCACGTACAACGCATATCTCGGGCTCTACATCGGCGAGCCGCAGGCCGTCGACCAGAGCGGCGGGGCTCCCCAGCAGTTCTACGCCACCGGCGACCTCTCGAAGCAGCGGTGGCGGCTGATCGGCGACACCGGTGGCCACACCAACGCCTCGTGGTACCGCTGGTTCCTGGACAGCACGAGCCGGACCAGCTCCGCCGTCGTGGGCAGGACCTTCCGCTCGTACTGCTCCTTCGGGTGCTCGGGCGGCTCCTCCGGCGAGTACGTCGACGTCACGATCGCCACGTCGGCGCCGGCCGCCCCCGTCGACCCGAGCCGCAGCTATCGCGTCTCCTCCGGGGGCGGACGGGTGCTCGCCCAGGTCTCCGGCGGGTCCGCCACGACCTCGGTGCCGGCCGGCACCGGGGCGGCGCTGGAGTCGTGGATCTTCACCTCGCTGGGAGACGGCGCCTATCGCGTCGCGAACGCCTCCACGGGCGGGCTCCTGGGGGTCGACTCGACCGTCACGAGCAGCCGCGCCTGGGGCACGAGACCGACCGTCGGAGCGGCCGGGCCGGGCGGGCCGACCGTCGGTCAGCAGTGGTTCGTGATCCCCGGCACCACCGCGACGGGCACCGTGACGGGCACGTACCGACTGGTCAACCGCTACAGCGGCCTGGTGATCGGAATGTCGGCCGCGACGGCCCGGCCGGCCGAGACCACCCCCGCCCGCTCCTGGACCGACTCCTCGGGCAGCGGGGTCGGCGGGGTGCGCAGCGCGGCCGAGCAGACGCTCACCCTCACTCCCGTGGGCGAGGCCCCCGGCTCCCTCGACGGCGTCCGGACCCTGGTCGCGGGCGGCAAGGCGCTGGACAACCCGGATCACAGCACCACGCCGGGGACCCAGCTCATCACCTACGCGGTCAACGGCGGCGCCAACCAGAAGTGGCGGTTCACCCGGCAGGCGGACGGCTCGTACCAGCTGGTCAACGTCGAGTCGGGGCTCTGCGCCGATGTCGACGGCGGCTCGACGGCGGCCGGGGCGCGGGTGATCCAATGGCCCTGCACGAGTGGCGCCAACCAGCGCTGGTCCGTGACGCTCCGGCCGGACGGGACCCACACCGTCGCCTCGGTGAAGAGCGGCCTGCTCCTGACCACGGCGTCGACCGCGAACGGCTCCCTGGCCACCCAGCAGCCGGACACCGGCTCCGGCCTGCAACGGTGGACGATCGGCTGACACCGCCCGGCCGGCCGAGCGCCCCCGTGCGGGGCGCCGGCCGGCCGCGCATGCTCGAAGCATGCAGGTGACCACCACCGACCTCTACGAGGTCACGATGGCGCTCTCGTATCTACGGGAGGGCATGCGGGCGCCTGCCACGTTCAGCCTCTTCGTACGCGACCTCCCGCCGGGCCGCGGGTTCCTCGTCGCCGCGGGTCTGGAGCCGGTCCTCGACCACCTCTCCCGGTTCCGGATCGGCCGGGCGGACGTGCGGGAGTTCGCCGAGGTACTGGGGTGGCCCGTGGAGACGCTCGAACCGCTGCACGGCCTGTCCTTCGACGGGCAGGTCCGCGCCGTCCCCGAGGGGCGGCTCGTCTTCGCCGGCGAGCCTCTCGTCGAGGTCACCGCGCCGCTGCCGCAGGCCCAGCTCGTGGAGACGTACCTGCTCTCCCTGCTCTGCCATCAGACGACGGTCGCGTCCAAGGCCGCACGGTGTGTGCTCGCGGCCGGCGGCCGGCCCCTGGTGGACTTCTCGCTGCGCCGGTCCCACGGACCGGCGGCCGGCATGCAGGCCGCGCGGCTCGGTGCGCTGGTCGGCTTCGCCGGGACCAGCAACGTCGCCGCGGCGGTCCGGTACGACATTCCCGGCTCGGGCACGATGGCCCACTCGTACGTCCAGGCGTTCCCGTCCGAGGAGGACGCCTTCCGGGCCTTCGCCCGCTCCCATCCCGGCCCGGTCACGTTCGTCGTCGACACGTACGACACCGACCGTGGGGTGGAGACGGCCGCTCGCGTCCTGGGTGAGCTGGAGCGCGGTCCGGGGTGCGCGATCCGTCTGGACAGCGGTGACCTGGGCGTGCTCGCCCACCGGGCCCGCGCCACGCTGGACGCCGCGGGGCTCCGGGATGTCGGGATCATCGCGAGCGGCGGTCTCGACGAGTACGTGATCGCCGGGCTCGTACGGGACGGGGCGCCGATCGACGTCTTCGCGGTGGGGACGCGGGTGGGGGTGGCGGCGGACGCCCCGTATCTGGACGCGGCGTACAAGCTGGTCGAGTACGACGGCACGCCGGTCATGAAGTTCTCGCCCGGGAAGGCGACGGCGCCGGGTCCGAAGCAGGTGTTCCGGGGCCCCGGACTCCGGGACGTCGTCGGCCTGGCCAACGAGGAGCCGCCGGCGGGCACCGAGCCGCTGCTGCGGACGGTGATGCGCGGCGGGCTTCGAACGGAGCCGCCGGACACACTCGACGCGGCGCGCGGCCGCTTCGAGGCCGACCTCGCGCTGCTTCCGGAACCTGCCCGCCGGATCGAGGACCCCGTGGCCCCCGTCCCGGGCATGTCGACGCGCCTGGGTGTGCTGACGACGATCGTCCGGCACCGGATCGGGGCACGCTCGGGGTCCTAGACACCTCTAGCCCGGAATCGGCCCGCGCTTCAAGGAGGGCAAGGTCACAGCCGTGTGCCCTGCTGCTCCTTTGTTTACCTGACCTAACATCCGAGCATGACAGTCCTTCCCGACGACGGGCTCAGCCTCGCCGCCGAATTCTCCGACGCAACCCGTGAGCAGTGGCAGCGCCTTGTGTCAGGCGTGCTGAGCAAGTCGGGTAAGGACGTGGAGGGCGCGGCGGCCGAGGACGCCCTGACGACCACTCTGGAGGACGGGCTTCGTGTCCGTCCCCTGTACGCGGCCGGTGACATCGCGTCCGATCCCGGCTTCCCCGGCTTCGCGCCCTTCGTGCGGTCCGCCCGCGCCGAGGGCAACACGCTGGGCGGCTGGGACGTACGACAGCGCCACTCGGCCGCCGACGGCGAGGCGGTGCTGACCGACCTGGAGAACGGCGTCACGTCGCTCTGGCTGGTCGTCGGCGAAGGCGGCGTCCCCGTGTCGTCACTGAGTCGGGTCCTGGAGGGCGTGTACCTCGACCTCGCACCCGTCGTCCTCGACGCGGGCGCGGAGGTCGAGGACGCGGCTCGGGAGTTGCTGCGGCTGTACGAGGAGCGGGGCGTCGCGAAGGGGGCGGCGCGCGGCGGTCTGGGCGCCGATCCGCTGGGCTTCGAGGCGCGTACGGGCCGGTCCTTCGGCTTCGCTCCCGTCGCCGCTCTCGCCCGCCGGTGCGCCGAGGAGTACCCGGGCCTGCGGGCGCTGACCGTCGACGCGTTGCCGTACCACGAGGCCGGAGGATCGGCCGCGCAGGAGCTGGGGTGCTCGCTGGCGACCGGGGTCGCGTACCTGCGGCAGCTCACCGAGGCGGGGCTCAGCGTCGAACAGGCCTGCGGGCAGCTTGAGTTCCGGTACGCGGCCACCGCCGACCAGTTCCTCACCATCGCCAAGCTGCGGGCCGCGCGCAGGCTGTGGGCCCGGGTCGCCGAGGTGTGCGGAGCGGGGTCGGCGGGCGCGCAGAGGCAACACGCGGTGACGTCGTCGGTCATGATGACGCGGCGCGACCCGTGGGTGAACATGCTGCGTACGACGGTGGCCACGCTGGCCGCCGGTGTGGGCGGGGCCGATGCCGTCACCGTGCTGCCGTTCGACCACGCGCTGGGCCTGCCGGACGGGTTCGCCCGCCGCATCGCCCGTAACACCTCGACGATCCTCATCGAGGAGTCGCATCTGTCCCGGGTGATCGACCCGGCGGGCGGATCCTGGTACGTGGAGCGGCTGACGGACGAGCTGGCCGAGGCCGGCTGGGAGTTCTTCCAGTGGCTCGAGCGGATCGGCGGTCAGGCGGAGGCGCTGCGCTCGGGCCGTCTCGGTCAGGACCTCGCCAACACGTGGGAGGCGCGCAGCGCGAAGCTGGCGAAGCGGCGCGAACCCATCACGGGCGTCAGCGAGTTCCCGCTTCTGACCGAGAAGCCCGTCGTCCGCGAGGCCGCGCCCGAGCAGCCGGCCGGCGGTCTGCCGCGCGTGCGTCGCGACGACGCGTTCGAGGCGCTGCGCGCGCGCTCCGACTTGCATCTCGCCGCGACCGGCGCCCGGCCCCGGATCTATCTGGCCACGCTCGGCCCCGCCGCGGCGCACACGGCGCGCGCCACGTTCGCCGCCAACCTGTTCCAGGCGGGCGGCATCGAGCCCGTCGTGGAGGGCACCTTCGAGGAGAGCGGGGCGACCGAGGCCTGCCTCTGCTCCAGCGACGCGCTGTACGAGGAGCAGGCCGCGGCCCGGGCCGGTGAACTCGGGTCGCTGGGCGCCCGCCATGTGTTCCTCGCCGGGCGGCCCGCCTCGTACGCCGGTGTCGACTCCTACGTCTTCGCCGGCTGTGACGCCGTCGCCGTACTCTCCGCCACGCTCGACCGCATGGGAGTGTCCTGATGTCCATCCCCGATTTCTCCGCGATCGGTCTGGGGACTCCGACCGCCGCGGCCGGCGCCGACGAGTGGCGGACGGCCGTCAAGAAGGCCTCCGGGGGTGACGACCTGCTCTGGGAGACCCCGGAGGGCATCGCGGTCAAGCCGCTCTACACCGGGCAGGACCTGGAGGGCCTGGACTTCCTGGAGACGTATCCGGGCATGGCCCCGTATCTGCGCGGTCCGTACCCGACGATGTACGTCAACCAGCCCTGGACGATTCGTCAGTACGCGGGTTTCTCGACGGCCGAGGAGTCCAACGCGTTCTACCGGCGCAACCTGGCGGCCGGCCAGAAGGGGCTGTCGGTCGCCTTCGACCTGCCCACGCACCGCGGCTACGACAGCGACCATCCGCGTGTGACCGGCGATGTCGGCATGGCGGGTGTGGCGATCGACTCGATCTACGACATGCGGCAGCTCTTCGACGGCATCCCGCTGGACAGGATGACCGTGTCGATGACGATGAACGGCGCGGTGCTTCCGGTGCTCGCGCTGTACATCGTGGCGGCGGAGGAGCAGGGGGTACCGCCGGAGAAGCTCGCGGGGACCATCCAGAACGACATCCTCAAGGAGTTCATGGTCCGCAACACGTACATCTATCCGCCGAAGCCGTCGATGCGGATCATCTCCGACATCTTCGCCTACACGTCGCAGCGGATGCCGCGCTACAACTCGATCTCCATCTCGGGCTACCACATCCAGGAGGCCGGTGCCACGGCCGACCTGGAGCTGGCCTACACCCTCGCCGACGGTGTGGAGTACATCCGCGCCGGGCGTGAGGCGGGTCTGGACGTGGACGCGTTCGCGCCCCGGCTCTCCTTCTTCTGGGCCATCGGCATGAACTTCTTCATGGAGATCGCCAAGATGCGGGCGGCCCGGCTGCTCTGGGCCAAGCTGGTGAAGCAGTTCGACCCGCAGAACGCCAAGTCCCTTTCGCTGCGCACCCATTCGCAGACGTCGGGCTGGTCGCTCACCGCGCAGGACGTCTTCAACAACGTCACGCGTACGTGCGTGGAGGCGATGGCGGCCACGCAGGGCCACACGCAGTCGCTGCACACGAACGCCCTCGACGAGGCTCTCGCTCTGCCGACCGACTTCTCGGCGCGCATCGCCCGCAACACGCAGCTCCTCATCCAGCAGGAGTCGGGCACGACGCGTGTGATCGATCCCTGGGGCGGCAGCGCCTACGTGGAGAAGCTGACGTACGACCTGGCGCGCCGGGCCTGGCAGCACATCCAGGAGGTCGAGGCGGCGGGCGGAATGGCCAAGGCGATCGACGCCGGCATCCCCAAGCTGCGCATCGAGGAGGCCGCGGCCCGCACCCAGGCCCGTATCGACTCCGGACGGCAGCCCGTGATCGGCGTCAACAAGTACCGGGTCGACTCCGACGAGCAGATCGACGTGCTCAAGGTCGACAACTCCTCCGTACGCGCCCAGCAGATCGCCAAGCTGCGCCGGCTGCGCGAGGAGCGGGACGAGACCGCGTGCAGGGACGCGCTCGACGCGCTCACCCGGGCGGCCGGCGGCGAAGGCAACCTCCTTGAGCTCGCCGTGCGCGCGGCGCGTGCCAAGGCGACCGTGGGTGAGATCTCCGACGCACTGGAGAAGGTGTACGGGCGGCACGCGAGCCAGATCCGTACGATCTCCGGCGTGTACCGCAACGAAGCCGGCGAGTCCCCCTCCGTCGAGCGCACCCGCACCCTCGTGGACGAGTTCGCCGAGGCCGAGGGCCGCCGCCCCCGCATCCTGGTCGCCAAGATGGGCCAGGACGGCCACGACCGAGGCCAGAAGGTGATCGCCACGGCCTTCGCCGACCTGGGCTTCGACGTGGACGTCGGCCCGCTGTTCCAGACGCCGGCCGAGGTCGCGCGCCAGGCCGTCGAGGCGGACGTGCACATCGTCGGGGTGTCGTCACTGGCCGCCGGACACCTCACCCTCGTCCCGGCGCTGCGCGAGGAACTCGCCGCGGAGGGGCGCGAGGACATCATGATCGTCGTCGGCGGCGTGATCCCGCCGCAGGACGTGCCGACCCTCCTGGAGATGGGCGCGGCAGCCGTCTTCCCGCCCGGGACGGTGATCCCCGACGCGGCGTACGACCTGGTGAAGCGGCTCTCGGACGGTCTCGGGCACGAGCTGTGATCGACCGGGACGCGTATGTGAAGGGCGTACTCGGCGGGAAGCGGGCGATCGTGGCACGCGCGATCACTCTCGTCGAGTCCACCCGCCCCCGACACCGCCTGCTGGCACAGGAGTTGCTGACCGAGCTGCTGCCGCACAGCGGGAAGGCGCGGCGGATCGGGATCAGCGGCGTGCCGGGGGTCGGGAAGTCGACGTTCATCGACGCGTTCGGCACGATGCTGACCGGCCTCGGCCACCGGGTCGCGGTGCTGGCCGTCGACCCGTCGTCGAGCCGGACGGGGGGCTCCATCCTGGGTGACAAGACGCGGATGGAGCGGCTCGCGGTGGACCCGGCGGCGTTCGTGCGGCCGTCGCCGACGGCCGGGACGCTGGGCGGGGTCGCCAAGGCGACTCGTGAGTCGATCATCGTGATGGAGGCCGCCGGCTACGACGTGGTCCTGGTCGAGACGGTCGGTGTGGGGCAGTCCGAGACCGCCGTGGCCGACATGGTCGACTCGTTCCTGCTGCTCACGCTCGCACGGACGGGAGACCAGCTGCAGGGCATCAAGAAGGGTGTCCTGGAGCTGGCGGACGTGGTCGCCGTCAACAAGGCGGACGGACCGCACGAGCGGGACGCCCGCGCGGCGGCTCGTGAGCTGTCGGGGGCGCTGCGGCTGATGCACGGTGCGGACGCCGCCTGGACCCCGCCCGTGCTGCATTGCAGCGCCCGGGAGTCGACCGGTCTCGACACGGTCTGGGAGCGCCTCGAACAGCACCGTACCCTGCTCGACTCGACGGGCCGCCTCGCGGCCCGCCGGCGCGACCAGCAGGTCGACTGGACCTGGACGATGGTCCGGGAGGAGCTGCTGGGTCGCCTGCACGCCCACCCGGCCGTACGGGCTCTGGCCCCCTCCCTCGAACAGCAGGTCAGGGAGGGCGAGTTGACGGCCACGACCGCCGCCGAGCGCCTCCTCCGCGCCTTCGGGGAGCCGGGCGGGACGGACGACGTGGCGCAGGGGTCATGACGCGGCGGACGTGAGACGGACGCGGCGTAGCCGGGTTGTCTTCGCGCGGGACGCGGGCCGGGGAGGTACATCCCCGGCCCGCGCCGGCGTTCACCGCCGTCGGTCCGCCGGTGCCGGGGGCCTGGCTGATGCCGCCGTCGGAGCCGGGGCCGCTGGAGCAGGCGGCTGCGAGATCGAGTGGAGAGCAGGCCCCGCAGGCATGAAGGGGCCGGGCCCGGGAAGGCGGCGGGCGGGGCCGGATCCGCCCTGTCGGCGTCGGCGGAGATACCCTGAGGATGCGGATCAGCACGGGGACGGAAACGGGGACGGCCGATCGCCGGCCCTGGGCGGGGCGGGGCACGACCGCACCGAGAGGAGATCCGGACCATGTCCGAGAACCAGGCCACCTCCCGCGGAGACGACGTCTACCAGCCCGCTTACCCGGACGGCGCGGACCACCCCGACGGCGAGCTCGACCCGGACAACGCCCTCGGCACTCCGGTCACGGAGGACATGGGCGAACCCGGCTACTCCCCACCTGATCACCCTCGGGGCGTGACCAGGCACGGCACGACCGTACGGGAACAGCGCGAGGGAGAGTCCCTGGACGACCGCCTGGCCCAGGAGAGTCCCGACGTCGCCGCCCCGGACGGCGACGACATCGGCGACCTCGCGGACGGCGAAGGAGAGCCCGTCGACGCGGAGTCGGGCCTGTCCCGCGCCGGCCGTCTCGCCGTGCCCTCCGGAGGCAGTACGACCACGATCGTGGCCGACGACGTGGGCCCGGACGACGGCATCACCTCGGCGGAGGAGGCCGCGGTCCACGAGGAGACGGGCATCGACGGCGCCTGACCGCCGATCCGGAGGGCCGGCCAACCCGTGGCATCTGTCAGGCATGGTCCCGGCCACCACGGGGACCCGCCCGGTATGACCGACAAATACCCGGAGACCAATCCGGACCCCGACCCCCGTACGACATCAGGACTCGAACGGGGTGGCGGGGTGCCGCCCGGGGAGACTCCCCCGCAGGGGCCGGCACGGGCACCGGCACCGGCCCCCACCGCCCCCTCAAGGCCGGCCGGGGCGCCGGTCCGCTCGTCCTGATCGTGGCACTGGCCGTGCTGGTCGCCCTCTTCCTCCTCGTCTACGCCATCGTGCTCGCGCTCTGACCCGGGCCGTCGTCGCAGTGACGGCGGTTGGGCGGCGTCTCCTGGACCCTGGCCTTCAGCGCCTGCCTGATCACCCCGGCGCGGTCGCCGTCGGCCTCGACGAGCGCCGTCGCGGCGGCCTCGGCCCGATCGAGACTCGCATGCGGAGGGATCGGGTGCCGATCCCTGCGAGTGGGTACGCATGCCGGCGCGCTCCTGCGAGTCCCTACGCGGTGAACGCCGACAGGACGGTCTTGGGGTAGTCGGCGAAGAACGCCTGCGGACGGTCTCAGCGGGTTCCGTACGGTGCGGCTACCCAGCGGGCCACTGCTTACCGCCCCGGTTCTGCAGAGCCGCGGTTCATGGCCGGAGGGCGATCATGGCCCGGTAGAGTCGGATGCCATGACGGACGACTGGCGGGCGGACCGCATCGGAAGTGCGCTTCGCGGCGAGAACCCGTCGGTGCTGAGGCGACTCGGCGCCGGATTCGCGGTCATCGGGGACGTGCAGTTCCTGCCGGGATACTCCGTGCTCCTGACGGACGATCCCTCGGTGCAGCGGCTCTCCGAGCTGCCCAGGCGCAGGCGCCTGGACTTCCTTGCCGACATGGACCGCCTCGGCGAGGCGGTCGAACGCGCATGCAGGCGACTGGATCCCGCCTTCCGGCGTGTCAACCTGGAGATCCTCGGGAACACCGACGGTTTCCTGCACGCGCACGTCTGGCCCCGGTTCGCCTGGGAGCCCGCCGAGCTCGTCGGGATGCCGGTGTGGTTGTACCCGCGGGAGACGTGGAGCGACGAGCGGTACGCACTCGGTGCACGGCATGACACGCTCCGGGACGCGATCGGCGACGAACTGGACCGCCTCACCGACTCCTGAGCCACGTGCGGCAGTCCCGGAAGGGGGCGCGTCCGGGGCGGTGCCCGTACCGCCCCCTCTCGGGTGGCTGGTGGCACGGTCGACGACGCACAGCCGGGGTGACGCCCGCAGCCTGGACTCCGGCTCTCACAGGCCGAGCAGCCGCCGCAGCCTCGCGTACTTCTCACCGAGCCGGACCCGGGTCGGTTCGTCGAGGAGGGCGAGCCGGGCGGGGGCGGCGTTGTGGGCGAGGTCGGCCTCCTTGATGAGGCGCGCGCCCGGTGTGGCGAGGATCCGCCGCGTGTACGCCTCGTCGTCCTCGACCGGGCGCTTGGTCATGGCGTCGACCAGGTCCCGTCGCCCGTCCTGGAGAGCCCCGTCCTGGAGAGCCCCGTCCTGGAGGGCGGGGCCCCGCCCTGGAGAGCCCCGCTCTCTCCTCGGTGTGCGACCGCTTCGGCCGTGGAACACGTGGGGTGTCGCAGCGATCGACCGAGTCCGAGGAGGGCGCACGTGTCACGGAGCCTGGAGTCCCTGCACGCCCGCGTCAGGCAGGAGGTGGCCGCTCGGGCGGACCGGCTGTGGGAGGTGAGCCTGGCGCTGCACCGCGAACCGGAGACCGCGTACGAGGAGCACCGGGCGGCCGGCCTGTTGGCCGGCGCACTCGAACGGGAGGGCTTCGAGGTGGAACACGGTGTGGCCGGCCTGCCGACGGCGTTCGTGGCCCGGACGGGGTCGGCGGACGGGACTCGGGAAGGGCCTTGTGCGGCCCTCCTCATGGAGTACGACGCGCTGCCGCTTCTCGGGCACGCCTGCGGCCACAATCTGATCGCCTCGGCGGGCCTCGGGGCGGCGCTCGCCGTGCGGGCCGCGTTCGGTGGTGAGGTGGAAGGGACGCTGCTCGCTGTCGGCGCACCGGCGGAGGAGCGCGGTGGCGGCAAGGTCGCGCAGGTGGCCGCGGGTCTGTTCGAGGGCGTGGACGCGGCGCTCATGTTCCATCCGGGTGTCCATGACTGGACGTGGGCGCCGCTGACGGCCAGCGCGCAGGTGCGGGTCGGGTTCCACGGCCGCGCCGCGCATCCGACCGGCAGCCCCACGGAGGGGATCGACGCGCTGGGGGCGCTGATCCAGCTCTTCAACACGCTCGGCGTGCTGAGCAGGCGGCTGCCCCCCGGATCGCACGTCCACGGCATCGTGACGGACGGCGGGCGGGCCACGAACATCGTCCCCGAGTACGCGGAGGGGCTGTTCGGGCTGCGTGGGGCAACCACGTCCGCGCTGGAGGAGCTGGTGGAGGAGTTGCGCTCCTGCGCGCAGGGCGTGGCGCTGGCCACCCGCACCAGGGTGGAGGTGACCGACGTGGGAGGGCGGTACGAGCACTTCCGGAACAACGAGGTGTTGTCGGGCCTGTTCGCCGGCCATCTCGACCGGGCCGGCATCCGGTTGTCGCAACCCGCGCCGGGTGTGTACCTGGGGTCGTCCGACTTCGGGAACGTCAGTACGCGGGTGCCCGGGATCCACCCGTGGATCGCCATCATGGGTGCGGACGGATCCGACCACACGCCTGAGTTCGCGGAGGCGGCGGCGGGACCACGGGCGCGGAGGGTGATGCTGGCCGCGGCGGAGGCCCTTGCGTGCACGGCGGTCGACGTCCTGCTCCGTCCGGACGTACGGGAGCGGGCATGGGCGTCCATGAGGGCTGAGGCCGCCTCGGGGCGGTGAGGGCCACGGGGCGGTGAGGGCGACGGAGGTGAGGGCGGCCGCGGAGGTGAGGGCCACGGGCACACGGGCCGTACGGCGTCGGCGCAGTTCAGCCGAGCAGCCACCGCTGCATCCAGTCTGCGGAGGCGCGGCGGAACAGCCGCCGGTTCCCGGCGCGCCGGAAGTAGTGGCCCTCGTCGCGCAGCAGGAGCAGTTCCGCCACCAGCCCCCGTGCCCGCGCGGCGCTGACGATCTGCTCGGACTCGCCGGGCGGGACGTTCGTGTCGTGTTCTCCGTGGACCGCGAGCAGCGGGACACGCAGCTCGTCGACGCGGCTCATGGGCGACAGCGCACGCAGCAGGTCGCGGTCGCGTTCAGGGTGGCCGTACTTGTGAGCGGCGGATTCGGCGAGCCACGGCTCGGTTCCGGCGAAGAACGTGGCGAAGTCCGACATCCCGCACACCGTGATGCCCGTGCGGAA
Source organism: Streptomyces sp. NPDC057271 (assembly GCF_042668715.1). Taxonomy (NCBI): domain Bacteria; kingdom Bacillati; phylum Actinomycetota; class Actinomycetes; order Kitasatosporales; family Streptomycetaceae; genus Streptomyces; species Streptomyces sp. NPDC057271. The sequence goes on along the minus strand of NZ_JBHUYJ010000068.1, from coordinate 29,398 downwards.
GAGGGCGGGGTGCCACACGAGCGAGGCGAGCGTGAGGTAGCCGCCGTACGAGTGCCCCATCACGGCGAGTCGGCAGGGATCGGCGAGGCCCGACGCGACCGCGTGGGTCGCGCAGTCGGCGACGTCGTCGATCGCGGCGAAGCGGCCTTCGCCCAGGTCGGCGTCGACGAAGGAGCGGCCCCAACCGGAGGACCCGCGGACGTCGGGGGCGAAGACGTCCATGCCCCGGCCGAGCAGCTCCTGGTAGAGCGGGTCGAAGACCGGGCGTTCCTGTTCCTCCGGACCGCCGTGCAGATGCAGGACGCACGGTGCGGGCTCACCGGGGCCCCGGCCGGGAGCCCTGTGGTACCAGCCGCCCAGGAGCAGGCCGTCGCGCGCCGTGGCACGCAGGGGTACGGGCCGCACGGGCGGGAGCCCCTGGGGTACGGAGTCGGCGTCGCTCGCCGACCACGGCGTACGCGCGGGTGGCGCCGAAGCCGGCACGGACCACACCCCGGGGCGGCGCCGGGAACCCGAGAGCGCGACCACCATGCCGTCCGGCCCCGCGGGAGTCACCCGGGTGACCACCTCGTGCGCCAGCCTCACCTCGCGCGGCGCGGGCGGCTCGGTCCGCCCGCCGGTCAGAGGGAGGCTCTCGAGCACGCTCGTTCCTCCGTCGTTCCACGCCAGGGCCGCTCGTCGGTCGCCCTCCACCAGGGTGAGCAGTTCGAGGTCGCACGCCTCGCGTGCGGTCACGACCGTGAGCTCCTTCCGCTCGTCGGCACCGTCGAGGTGGACCGCCAGGAGCGCCGCGAACTCCCGCTCGTGGTTGCTGCGCAGCCACACGGTGCGGGCGTCGGACGAGAAGCGACCGATCCATGGATCCCCGTCGGCCACCGGCAGTGTGCATGTCGGGGTCTGGTCCGCCGAGCGTACGACGACGGCCTCCCGCCTCCCTCGGGGCCCGCGGCGCAGCAGGGCCAGGCGCCCGTCCTGGCTGATGTCGCACACGCGGAGGGTCGCCGCCTCGGTCTCGTCGGCGAGAAGGTGAGGCGCGGTCGTCGCCGCGGGATCGACAAGGTACGCCGTGAGCCGGTCACGGACGGGCGCAGGCGTCCGGTCGTCCGACGCGCCGGGGCGGACGTCGGCGAGGAGGGTGGCGTGCCCGTCGCGTTCCGTCCAGCCGGCGGGACGGTCCGAGTCGGTGAGCGGTCCGGCGTTCTCTCCCACGGGCTCGGCCACCGTCACGGCGAGGGCCGAGCCGTCTGGCGTCCAGCACCCCAGATAGGCCGAACTCCCCGGCTCGGCGCCCGCCAGAACCCTGCGGTCCGAGCCGTCGGGGCGGACGCAGAGCACCCGCGTGTGGCCGCTCCCGCCGGGGGACACGGTGTACGCGATCCAGCGGCCGTCCGGTGACCAGGAGACCTCCGTGACGTGGTCCGGGCTGGTGTCCAGCAGGTGTACGGCGGCGCTGCCCACCGGCCCGGCCCAGAGCTGTGGCGCGCCCTCGCGGTCGCAGATGAACGCCACGTGCTCGCCTTGCGGGTCGGCGGACGGGTACCAGCAGCCGTGCGCCACCCACGGTCGCGGGGCGTCCCGCGGACCGGCCGCGTCGGCCAGCGGCTCCGCCACGGGAGCCGTCGACACGGGGTCAGAGGTCAGTTGATTCCGTGCGTCTGCAGCCATGTCTCCAACAACGCTACTTGCCACAGGGCGTTCGCCCCTCGGTTCGTGCGGTGGTCGTCGGGTGCCGCCAGCAGCGAGGCGACGTACTCGTCGCGGAAGAGCCCGCGCGCCCGGGCCTCCGGCGCGGACAGGACCTCCCGTACGCGTTCGAGGACGGGACCCGCCATGTGGCGGATCGCCGGCACCGGGAAGTAGCCCTTGGGCCGGTCGACGACGTTGCGCGGCAGTACCGTGCGGCCGGCCTGCTTGAGCACGCCCTTTCCGCCTTCTGCGAGTTTCAGTTCCGGCGGACAGGCGGCGGCCAGCTCGACCAGTTCGTGGTCGAGGAACGGAACTCGTGCCTCCAGGCCCCAGTCCATCGTCATGTTGTCGACGCGCTTGACCGGGTCGTCCACCAGCATCACGTGGGTGTCGAGCCGGAGTGCCGCGTCCAGTGCCGTCTCGGCGCCGGGCGCGGCCATGTGCGTGTGGACGAACTCGGCGGACGTGTCGCGGCCGGGCAGCATGTGCGGCTGCAGGATCCCGGCGAGATCGGCGTGCGGGCGGTCGAAGTAGACCTCTTCGTAACGCCGGGGCTCCTGTGCCCGTTCGGCGTCCGCGAGGGCCGGGTACCAGTGGTAGCCGGCGAACACCTCGTCGGCCCCCTGCCCGCTCTGGACGACGCTGATCTCCTTGGAGACCAGCTCCGACAGCAGGTGGAAGGCGACGACGTCGTGGCTCACCATCGGTTCGCTCATGGCGGCGATCGCACCGCCCAGGGCGGTGGAGACCCGGTCGGACGGAACCATCAACTGGTGGTGGTCGGTGTCGAAGTGCCGTGAGATCTGGTCGGAGTAGGCGAACTCGTCACCCTCCTCGCCCGCCTCCGACTCGAAGCCCACGCTGAAGGTCGCCAGGTCCTTCTGTCCCTCCTCGGCCAGCAGGGCCACGATGAGGCTGGAGTCGAGGCCGCCCGAGAGCAGGACACCGACCGGCACGTCGGCCACCGTCCGCCGGCGGACGGCCGTGCGGAGCGCGTCGAGCACGGCGTCCCGCCAGTCGTCCGGCCCCATGCCGGCGAACTCGCCGCGGCGCGTGTAGGAGGGTTGCCAGTAGCGGTGGTCGCGATGCGTACCGTCCCGTTCCACGACACGGACCGTGGCCGGCGGGAGCTTGCGTACTCCGCGGAGCACGGTGCGTGGTGCGGCGACGGTCGCGTGCCAGCTCATGTACTGGTGCACCGATACCGGGTCGAGGGAGGTGTCCACCCCGCCGCCCGCGAGGAGGGCCGGGAGCGTCGAGGCGAAGCGCAGACGGCCGGGCAGTTCGGCCAGGTACAGAGGCTTGATGCCCAGCCGGTCACGCGCGAGCACGAGCCGGCCCGTTTCGTGCTCCGCCAGCGCCACGGCGAACATGCCGACGAGGTGGCTGACGAAGTCGGTGCCCCACTGGCAGTACGCCTTGATCACCACTTCGGTGTCGGAGGTGGTGACGAAGTGGTGGCCGAGTCGCCGCAGTTCCTCGCGGAGTCGCCGGTAGTTGTAGATGCAGCCGTTGAAGACACAGGTCATCAGCGCTTCGCTGTCCGTCATCGGCTGAGCCCCGCGCTCCGACAGGTCGATGATCTTCAGACGTCGATGTCCCAGGGCAACGGCGCCCTGTGACCACACTCCCCGACCGTCCGGGCCGCGAGCCGCCATCCGGTCGGTCATGCGCTCGACCGCCGCCAGATCGGGCCGTCCCTCGTCGAAGCGGATCTCACCGCTCAAGCCGCACATGCGCCACCTCCCCGACGGGCGGACACATGCGCGAGCCTCGAAGACGCTTGAGGCGGCGGGACGGTGGGGAAGACGCGTCTCCGCATGAGTCCTGTTCTCTCCACACGTTGTTCGACTTCGGCATGGGTTGCTCTCTCCTCGATATGCCGCTCGACCAAGGGGTCGGCGGCCCGCGGCAGGCGGCATCGACGGCCGGCGTGCCGCGTGGGTCGGTGGCGCCGGTGGGTCACCTCCAGAAGGCCTTGGCCGGCGTGCCCCCCGCGCGGGAGCGGGACGCCGGACGCCGCGGGCCCGCCCGCCTTCGACCGCTCCAGTGCTCGCCGCGGGTCTCGGCCAGGAACAGGTCCACGGCCGCGAGCAGGTCGTCGTCGGCCGCCACCCGGCGTAGGCGGTGGGCGGCGCTGCCCCGTGCCAGGGCCTCCTCCGCCAGACGCTGAGCGGCGTCCCAGTCCCCGTACGACTCCAGGGTCGGGCGCAGTCGGCGAAGCATGGTGCGTACGACGTCCGGGGCCGCCGCGGGCCGACGGGTGACGGGGTCGATCAGATCGCCTTCGAGGCCGGAGCGGGCGGCCCGCCACGTCGCCGTGCGCAGCCATTCGTGCCGGTCGCCGCAGACGGCGTCCCCGGCCGCCTCGGCGTGTGCGCAGGCGTCGGTGACGAGGGCCCGGAACAGGGCCGCGACCAGCACGACCGTCTCGACGCGCGGGCAGGAGTCGCAGATGCGCAGTTCGAGCGTCTGCAGGTGCGCTGAGGGGCGGACGTCGTAGTAGATCATCCCGGGGTCGCTGATGACGCCGGAATCGACCAGTTCGCTCACGGCGGAGTCGTACTCCGCGGCGCCGGTGAAACATCCGGCCGGTCCCGAAGTGGGCCAGCGTTGCCAGAGCATGGTGCGCCAGCTCGCGTAGCCCGTGTCGGACCCGAGCCAGTACGGAGAGCTCGCGGAGAGGGCCAGAAGCGGCGGAAGCCAAGGGCTCAGGGCGCAGAGCGCCCGTACGGCGGTGTCTCTGTCGGGGACGTCGACATGCACCTGGGCGCCGCATATCAGCTGCTCGTCGGCGACCCGGCGGTACTCCTCCGCCATCGCCAGGTAGCGAGGATCGTCGGTCGGGTGTACGGCTCCGAGTCGTGCGATGGGGGCCGCGCCCGCCGCCATGATCGCCAGCCCTTGGGAGGAAGCGGCCGCGTTCAGCCGCCGCCGCGAGGCGGACAGGTCCGCGTGGAGCTCGTCGAGAAGCGCGTGCACCCCACTGTTCGACTCCACGACCGACTGGTGCAGCTCATGAGTGAAGTCGCCCCTGTGCCGGGAGAGCCGCCCGAGGACAGGGGCGGCCCGAGGTGTCAGCGCCCCGCTCTCGACATCGATCACATGGAACTCTTCTTCGACACCCATCCGGACGACCACTGCGCCTCCTGTGCGAGATCGACGATCGTCGGGCCGGTTGATCGCCCTGACCGGCGGCCCTTCCCGGGCCTGCCGTGCGACTGCCCCATCGGGGCCGACCTAAGCACTGGCCGCTCATTTGTCACACCAGCCGCTCAACTGGGCACGGGCGGCGGTGGAACCGAACATGCCGGGAGGGCGGCGCCCTACGGAAGCTTGGCCGGCATCGCGGCGCCGGCGATCGTCGAACTGCGGTCCAAGGGGGACGCGGAACAGTTCGTCCGACAGCGCCGCCGCCGGGGGAACAGGTCCATCCGACGAGGTAGAGGATCGGCCCGCAAGCTCTTCCTTCCCTCCGGGCACACTGTGCTTGCCGCGGCTTTCACGGGGGGCCGTCGCACCCCAGCCTACCCTCGGGAGGTGCCGCCCGCGCCGTAGCGCGGTGCAGGTGGCGACCGCCGAGCGGCCCGCCGCAGTCGGCGGAAGCGGGGTTCCACCGGTGGCGCCGCCAGACCGGACCCGGCGCACCGCGCCGACGCGTACACCGTCCGAGGCGACCATCTGGACCAGCCGTGCGCGGAGTTGACGATCTGAACCGCCGTCTGCAGCCACAGGTCCTGAAGCGGGGACGCGCCCATCTGTACGCGAAGGGACGTGAGGAGGCGGCCGGGTCCGCACCCGGCCCCTCGAAATCCCTTCGGGAGACGGCCTGGACGGCGTACACGCGCCGAACGCAGACCCGACTACGCGCTCCGCTGTGGCCGACCGGTACGGCGGCGGGACCAGGCCCGCACGCCGAGCGCTGTGCCGATGAGCCCCAGAATCAGGGCCACGTAAGCCCCGCCCAGCCCGTTACCGGTGCCGAGGCCACCGTCCGCGGTGGCCGCGACCAGCCCGCCGAGCGCGATTCCGGTCAGCCCCGCCGCCATGGCCGTCACCGCCCCGAGGAACCCGTTGGCAGTGCCGAGCCGACCGGCGGGCCGGGCCAGCGCCAGTACGGCGATGACCACGGCGGCGAGTCCCAGCAGCCCGCCCGTGGCGGCCCCGAGCCGCCCGAGACCGAAGTCGTGGACGCCGGCGGCGACAGGATGGACCGAGGTGTGCGCTGCCGCTGGTGCGGCAAGACCGAGCCCGCCTGTCAGGGCGGTCACTGAGGCGGCGAACAGGCGACGAGCAGACATCAGGGTGCTCCTTCTCTTCCCACGATTTCTCTTCCCACGACGGATTGCGGTTCGAGCATGTCGGCCGGGCCCATGGCTGGTCGTCCACCAGGCGCAGACACTTCGCGCTACCACGGACGCGGCAGTTGCTGCGGCGCTACTGCGCGCGTGGTATTCGACCCCTCGTCCGCGAGCGGGATTCGCCCGCGGCGGCAACGGGCTACGGTGCGCGCATGAGCACAGGACGGTTCCGCGTTCGGGCCGGTGTCAGGGACTGGGTGATCGCCGTAGGCGTGGCGGCGGCACTGCTGGTCACCGGCCTGTCGGAGCATCATCCCGCGATGGGCCGCGGCCTGCTCGGCCACGTACTGTTGGCGGTGGGCGGCCTGGCGCTGGCCGGGGGCCGCCGGGCTCCGGTTGCCGTCCTCGCCGTCACCGGGCTGTGCGCGGTGGGGTACCAGGCGGCGGGGTTCGACGTGGCGGCCGTGGCGTTCCTCTTCGCGGTGTACGCGGCGATGCGGGCGGGACACCGCCTCCTCACGGTGGTGGTGAGTGTGGCCGTGCTGGCCTCTCTCCCCGTCGCGGCGCTGGTGTCGGGTCTGCACGACTGGGGCGAGGCGCTCGCGCAGGCCCGGGCCGCCCTCGAAATCGCCTGGCTCGTCGCCGCCGGCGCCGCCGGCGAAGCCCTCCGGCAGGCCGAGCAGCGGGCGGACGAAGCCGAACGTACTCGCGAGGAGACCGCGCGGCGCCGCGCCGACGAGGAGCGGCTGCACATCGCGCGCGAGCTGCACGACTCGCTCACCCACCAGATCTCGGTCATCAAGGTGCAGTCCGAAGTCGCCGTCCATGTGGCCCGAAAGCGCGGCGAGCACGTACCGGAGGCACTGCTGGCGATCCGGGAGGCCGGCCGTGAGGCGTCCCGGGAACTGCGCGCCACACTGGAGGCGCTGCGTGACGACGACGAGTCCCCGCCCCGTGGGCTCGACCACGTCCCGGAACTGGTGGAACGGGCCGGCAGGAGCGGCCTGCAGGCGACCCTGACGATCGAGGGACGACGCCATGACGTGCCGGCTGCGGTAGGCCGGACCGCCTACCGGGTCGTTCAGGAATCGCTGACCAACATCGCCCGCCACGCGGACGCCGGCACGGTGCTGGTCCACATCGACCACCGGCCGGACGCGCTCGCCATCCGCATCGACGACGACGGCAAGGCCACGCCGGACAGCGTGCCGCGGCCCGGCATCGGGCTCCTCGGGATGCGTGAACGCGTCACCGCCCTCGGAGGTCACCTGCGAGCAGCGCCACGCAGCGAGGGCGGGTTCACCGTCCGGGCCGAACTCCCTCTGGAACGAGTCTCATGATCCGTGTCCTGCTGGTCGACGACCAGCCACTCATCCGCAGCGGATTCCGCGCGCTCCTCGACCTCGAGGACGACATCGAGGTCGTGGCCGAAGCCGCCGACGGCCTCGACGGCCTGGAACTCGCCAGGGAACACCTGCCCGACATCGCGCTCGTCGACATCCAGATGCCGGTCCTCGACGGCATCGAGACGACCCGGCGCATCGCCGCGGACCCGGCCCTGGCCGGAACGCACGTCGTCATCCTGACCAACTACGGCCTGGACGAGTACGTCTTCAACGCACTGCGCGCCGGCGCGGCCGGATTCCTCGTCAAGGACATCGTGCCGGAGGACTTCCTGCACTCCGTACGCGTCGCCGCACGCGGCGACGCCCTGCTCGCACCCTCCATCACCCGCAAGCTGATCAACCGGTACGTCACCCAGCCGCTCCCCGCCGCCACCGGCACAGCGCTGGAGGAGCTGACCGGCCGCGAGCGCGAGGCCGTCGTCCTGGTCGCGCAGGGCCTCTCCAACGGCGAGATCGCGGAGCACATGGTGATCAGCCCGCTGACCGCGAAGACCCATGTCAACCGGGCCATGACCAAACTCCGGGCCCGCGACCGCGCCCAGCTCGTGGTCCTCGCCTACGAATCCGGCCTGGTGACGCCCCATAACTCCTGACCATCGGCGACGGCTCCGTCCCGTGCGCGTCTGCGTCCTCGCGTCGACGATTGCGCGACGATACTCATGCGCAACCCCGCCCGACCTGAAAGAACACTGCTCAACGGATTGCCTGCCCATCTCACCAGGAGGCGCTCATGAGGATGCTCATCAACGTGCCCTAGTTTGGTGCGGCCGCAGGTCAGGGCCATGCTGTGGAGCCGTTGGTCAGCAAACTCCCAGCATGAGTCAGGAGCGGTGTACGTGGGGACCAAACTCATCCGTGGGATGGGCAGTTTCTTCAAGACCTGCGGCTGCAAACGGCAGGGCGGGTGCGCACACCCCTACGCTATCCGGTTCCGCGACGGAACGGGGCGCCAGTGCGAAGAGTCGGGCTACCCGACGCAGGACGACGCCCTCGACCGTCTCACGCAGGTCTACAGGGAGAAGCGCAGCACTCCCGCGCAGCAGTCCGAGGTCAAACGAACGCTGGGCAAGCAGCGTTTCGGCGAGTACGCAGGCGCCTGGCTGCCGCGTCAGCGCCACTTCGCACCCGGCACGGTACGCACGGTCAAGCAGCTGCTCGACCGCCAGCTGCTCCCGGTCCTCGAGTCCCGCCGGATCAACAGCTTCTCGCCGACCGTCATCGACGACTTCATCATGTCGATGGAGGAGCGCAAGGTCGGCCTGGCCACACAGCAGAACGCCTTCGACACCCTCAAGAAAATCCTGCGGGACGCCCACCGCAGGGGCGGGATAACCGCCGATCCCTTCCACGGCGTTGTCCCACCGGAGTACATCCCCACCCGGATCACCATCCCCACCGTGGAGGAGATCCACGCCCTCAAGGAGGTCGCTTCCAAGGCCCTCGTCGTCGTCATCGACCTGATGTCCGGGTGCGGGCACCGGAACGGCGAAGCGTTCGCAGCCAACCTCGAAGGAATGGTCGCTGACGACGTGTACCGCATCACCGAGCAGATCGAAGGGAGGACCCGGCAGCGCGCCCCGCTCAAGCACCGCAAGGCTGGCGACTTCCGCGAGGTCCCCATGCCGGCCACGGTCCGGGAGTCCCTCCTCAGGTACGCACACGACGTCGGCACGGACCAGAACGGCTTCTTGCTACGTACTCAGCGCAGCCCCTACTGGGCATACACGACGCTCGACTACCAGTGGAGCGCAGCCAGGAAGCGAGCCAGCATCACACGGAAGCTGAACCCATACTCCCTGCGCCACTTCTTCGCCTCGAACTGCCTGTCCAAGGGAATCCCCATCACCGACGTGGCCGAGTGGATGGGTCACTCGAACATCAATATGACGTACCGCATCTACCGCCACCTGATGCCGGCGTCCATCGGCCGCGCGGCCAAGGTCCTTGAGGCCGGACTCTAACGGGGAGCCAGGAGGGGCCGGGCCTTCCACCCGGCCCCTCCTTCAGGAGACCTTCTGTTGCTGCGCCCACCGTTCAAGGTCATCGATCTTGAACTTGAGCCGCCCTCCGAAGTAATAGCGAGGGATGCCGTACCTCCGTGAATCGCGATACATCCAACGCTGAGACATGTCCAAATATTCGGCCGCTTCAGCAATCCCAAGGAACCGGCGACCCATAGGGCACCTCATCTCTCACCAGTGATTCGGCCCCGATGGTAAGGAGCTAAAGCGGCCGCCCCTAATAAGGGAAGACAGTCGTAACGTGCCGTTCGTGTCGCTTTCGACGCTCTGCCCCGCGGTAAGCGATCAAATGCGGGACAGAATCGTCGTGGCTGGCTACAGGGGGAGAAACGGGCTGGGCTTGCCGTGCCAGGAGATGCGCAGTGCGTCGCGAGCTCGGGTGGTGGCGACGAAGAGCTGGTTGCGGCTCTTCTTGAGCTCGCGTTCGTACCGCGTGGGGTCGGTCTTCTCGTACTGCTCGATGAGGGCGGTGCGCGGAAGAATGCCATCGCTCGCACCGATGATCGCGAGCTTCTGGTACTCAAGTCCCTTGAACCGGTGCATCGTGCCGATGTGGACCTCGCCGCTGCCCTGCGGACCGTCCTTGGTGAGAGTGGCGGTGGTGATGCCGTGCTTCATCTCCAGGTCGGTGGCAACGCGGCCGGCCATCTCGCCGTCGGCGACGCAGACAGCCATGGTGCCACTCGGATCGCGTACGGTGCCGTCCGCGGCAGGCTGGGTGATGTCCGCGCGCCACTGCTTGAGGGCCTCGGCGAGCTGGGCGATCTCGTCGGTCCAATCGGCGCAGGCGACGTACTCGGGTGCCGGGCCGTGCAGCAGGGAGTGGTAGCCGTCGAGGGTGTCGGTGCCGTCGTCGAGGTCGTCGTAAGTCGCCCCGCTGACGACCTTGGCCGCCTGGTCGAGGATTTCCTGGGTGGTGCGATAGCTGAGCGTCAGCTTCGAGGCGCGGCCGCGGATGTGGACGCCGACGGTGGAGAGGGTGACCTGCCGGTCGTAGATCCGCTGGTGAGTGTCGCTGGCGATGAAGAGGTCGCCCCCGCCGGACGCGACCATGGCGCGCAGCATCTTCCAGTGGGCGGGGCTGAGGTCCTGGGCCTCGTCCACGACGATGTGCTGGTAGCGATGACGCAGGTAGCGCATCGCGGAGCTGTTGTCGTCGAGGTGGACCAGATCGCCGCCGCCGATGTCCGCCTTGCGCTCGGCCCGGACCTTGATCTTGTGGGCGCGTTCCATCTCGTAGCGGGCCGCCCGCTCGGCGGCCTGGGCCCAGGTCTCCCGGCCCAGGCCGTTGAGGCGCAGAGTGAACTGGTCGAGCAGCTTCCAGATGGCGGCGCGTTCGGGGCGGCTCAGGGCGCGCCCCATGCCGGCGCGGCGGGCCTTGAAGTAGTCCTGGCGGGTCGCGAGGGACTGACCGAGGACGATCTGCTCCCATTCGTCGAAGAGGAACTCGGCGCCCCAGCGCTGCTCGTCGTGCTCGAAGAGGACTTCGCGCAGGACGTCCAGGGCCCGGTCGTCGGTGATCAGGCTGCGCTGCGAGCCGGGCGCGGCGTTCTCGTTGAGGACGCTCTGCGCTAGCTGGTCGATGTGCTTGATGTCGACGCGGCCGAGCAGTGCCGGATCCATGAGCGAGGTGAGCCGGGAGCGCAGGTCGGCCGTGAGGTTCTTGGTGTACGTGGTCAGCAGGATCGGCTTGTTGTGGCCGGGCGGCAGAGCAGCGGCGAGACGGGCGACGCGGTGCAGGGCGACGATGGTCTTGCCGGTGCCGGGGCCGCCGCTGACCCGCGCCGGGCCGCCGTAGTTCCGCTCGACGATCTTGCGCTGGGTGGGGTGGAGGTAGACCTTCCAGGCGCGGAAGTCGCCCTCGGCGAGGACGTTGCGGATGTCGTCGTCGACCGTGGTGACCGCGGTACGGGTGAGGGCCGCCGCCATGTCGTCCTCGAAGCCCGGCTCGAGTTCGGTGGCAGCGGGCTGGGTGATCTCACGCTCGACCTCGTCCACGGACATGCCTGAGCCGAGGCCGGTGAGGACCTCGGCGGTCAGGCGCGGAGCGCCGGCGATGAGCTGGTCGAGTTCCTCGTCGGTCGTGACCGTGAGGGCGAGGTCGATGAGCGCGTCGGCGACACCGAGCCGGCGCAGGTCTTCGGGGGTGCAGCCGGCGAGGAGCGGTTCCGCGGGGACGGCAGGTTCCGGCGTCACGGCGGACGCGGGCGTGGGCTCGGCCGGCACGTCCTGCACGGCCTGCTCGTCCGGAGCCGGAGTGAGCTGGAGTCCCGCGCGCTGCAGAACGCTCTGACCGACGACGCCGAGGTCGACGAACTCGATCTCACCGGTGATCCGGTTGATGGCGACGGTGAGTTCCTCGTAGACGTCCTTGCGGTGGCGGACGGCGACGATCAGCCACTGCGGGATGCCATCGGCGCCGACACCGGCCCGGGCGAGAAGCGCCCGGTACGAACGGTCGATCTTGGCGCGGAAGATCCGGCCGTCGCCCTTGAGGGGCTTGAGGTCGAGGCTGGGGTGGTCGGGGTCGAGGCGGAACTGGTGACAGAAGTCGTAGAACTTCGTCTTGACCGACGACTCCATCTTGTAGAGCTCGTTTTCGGCCTTCTGGTAGAGGCTGAGGCGTGCGGTCATCGTGCGGCACCCTGTTCTTCGGAGTCGGGGCGGGTGGTGGCGTCGGGGAGCGTGGTCAGCAGGGCGTCGAGATCGGCGAGCCATTCGTCGGCCGAGCGGATGGTGAACCCGGCGTCGCGGTAGGCGCGCCAGGTCTTGTCGCTCTCCTCGTCCTCGTGGTCGTACGGCTCGGCCATGACGGCGATCCGCTGGTCGTCGTGGTCCCAGGCGAAGTCGGCGAGCCAGCCACGCTCGCCGAGCTCGAAGCCGTAGGCAGGAGCCTTCTTGCCGCCGTCGGCCAGGACGTGGGCGAGGCGGGTGAGGGGGGCGTCGGGTTCGTCCTCGTCGAGGTACTCGAGGATCTCCCGGTCCCACAGCAGGTCCCGCAGCTTCGCTTCGAGCGGGGTGGTCTCGGGTGCCTCCACTGCAGGGGTTTGCGGCGCGGGTGTGCCGGTGCCGTACCGCACGACCAGGGATTCGAGTTCGCCGAGGCCGCCGAAGGCCTTGAGGACCGAGGTGTCGCACTTCGCCGCGGTGGCCGTGGTCAGCTGAACACCGTCACCGCCGTCGTGGGCGAGGAACTGCAGGATGTTGGACCAATGGAGCCAGGAGCGCCAGCGTGCCTTGTGTTCGGGCGTGCCGAGCTGGTCGGGTGCCGTGTCGTCCAGGCAGACCAGGGCGGACCAGTGGCTGGTGGCTGCGTCGACGAGGAAGGCGACGGGAAGACCGGACTGTTCGCTGGTCTGGAACAGGTTGAGCGTGCCGGTGCCCTGGACGGGGGCCGGGTCGATGCCGTCGGTGCCGCCCCAGGCGTCGAGGAGGCGGTCGAGCGTCTGGCGGGTCTGGTCGGGGGCGCCGTTGCCGACGAGGATCTCCTGGCCTGTTCCGAGGAGTCCGCCGACCACGGCCGATGCCCGCCTGCCCCAGGCCGCGTCGTCCGGACTGCGCAGGTAGGCGAGGAGCATGGTCATCGGGTCGGCGAAGGCGGTGGTGGCGAGATCGTCGCCGCCACGATCGGCGTAGAGCTGCTTGGCGATGTCCTGGGCACTGTGCGGGTAGGGCGGCCATACCGGCTCGGCCGCCTCCCGTCCCGAGGAAGCCTGTGCCGTGCCGGTCTGCCGCTCGAAGGCGTCGAGGTCGTCCCAGGTGAGCTGGAAGACGATGCGCCCGTCGGCCCGGAGCCGGTTGCGTTTGTCGGCGTCGCCGGCGAGCCGGTTGTGCTTGCGGGTGGCGTGGTAGCGGTGTCCGTCGAGGTAGACGGTGATCTTCTGCTTGGGGCCCTCGGTTCGTTCGAAGGTGAAGTCGGTACGGGTGAACCCCTCGTTGCGCTGGGCGGTCAGACGCCAGCCGTGGATGGTGCCGACCTCGTCGAGACGCAGGTAGGCGCTGTTGTCGCCGCTCTCTTCCAGGACGGCGTCGCCGCGCTGGCCGGCCCACCCGCGCAAGGCGTTGAGGAAGCGTGCCTCAAGGTCGGACTCGACCTGTCCGTCGAGGCCGATCTGGTCGGTGTTGCCGACCGGTTTGGTGTTCCACGCGTCGGTGTCGGTGCCGAGGAGTTCGTCGAGGATCTCCAGGGCGGCCTGGCGGGAGACACGGTCGATGTACTGCTCGTCGGCGTAGCGGTACAGGCAGCGATGGCAGGCCGGCACGGCCTCCCCGTTGCAGGGGCACTCCTCGAGAAGCCGCCGCGCCCCCTCGAGTACCTGCCGGAAGGCTGCCGGGTCGGTGAGCCGGTCGAGGTAGCCGGTGCCGTGCGGGAGGCGGTCGTACAGGACCAGGAAGTGCCGCTTCTCCGCGGTCTCACGGTCCGGCATGGTGGCGAGGGTGGAATCGAGGTGCTGGGGGTCGCCGCCGAAGGCTTCGTCCACGCCCAGGCGCAGGGCCGCCTGGAAGGAGTGGACCCGCTCCTCGACGAGGACGGTCGCGGCGGGCAGCAGGATCCGCAGCGCTTCGGTCTCCAGCTCGTGGGCGAGCAGGACGGGTTCCTGGGGCACATCCTGCTTGCCGCGCCGCAGCGGGCACCAAGGGGTGTGGTGCTTGACCTCGCGCTGGCGGTTGGCGGAGTTGTCGACGGCGTCGCGGTCGTCGTCGAAGACTGGCCGGCCGTCGGCGGTCGCGGCTCCACAGGCGGTGCACACGTGGAACGGGGCGATGCGCACGGGCCGCCCTGCGAGCTGGTCGTTCTCCTGGGCTCCGATGCTGAGCGGTCCGGCGTTGACGCGGCGGATGACGGCGTGGCGGGTGTAGTCGACGCCGAAGATCTCCTTGGTGTGCCGCCAGGACTTACCCGGGGCGAAGTCCTTGGGGGCGATGTCGACCATGTCCACGACGGTGTAGAAGCGGCGATCGCGGTCGTCGCTCTCGTCTCCGATCCTGGCGTCCTCACGCTTGTCGCGGGCGGTGACGACGCTGGGCTGGACGATCTGCCACAGGCTGCCGGAGTCGGCGATGCCTGCTTCCCCACAGCGCGGGCAGGGCGTGATGTCGCGCTCGGCGTTCTCGGTGCGGACGTAGCCGCACGAGGGGCAGAAGCGCCAGTGGCGCCAGTCCTGGTCCCGGCCAGTGACGATGTCGATGCCGGTGATCCGGTGCTTGTATCCCTCGGCGTAGAAGGTGTTGCCGGGAGCGAGCTCGGACAGGGCGAAGCTGCGCGGCCGCCCGTAGGAGTACGACTTCGACTTGTAGCTGTCCCGCCCCTCGGGTGTGGTGCCCTCAGGCCAGTAGACCGTGGCCTCCAGGGTGGTCGCGGCATCGATGAGGGCGTAGTTGGGCAGCAGACCGAGGTCGCACAGCACGGTCTGGGCCGGCTGACGCTGACGCGTGGCTCCCTGCTTCGAGAGGGCGCCCAGCTCGGCCTCCAGCTCGGCCTTCGTACGCGCCTGCTCGTCGTCGCCTTCCTTGAGCTCGTCGATCGCCGAGCGGATCGTGCGGATACGGGTGCGCAGCTTCTGGTTCTCGCGCTCCCACTCCCGCTCGGCCTTCTCGATCGCGCTGCGAATGCCCCGGACCGCGTACTGCTTCAGCTCCTCCTGAGCGGTCTCGCTCACGCCGGTCGGGAACAGAGCGAGAAAGCCCGCGACGAGCTCCTCACCGTGGGCGAGGGCGGCCTCGGTGAAGTCGGCGAGGTAGCCGGAGGGACCGAAGAGCTCGTCGACACGGCGCGACAGGGCGGCCAGCGGCTTGCCATCCTCGCGCAGCAGGCGGCCGCGTGCCGCGAGATCGAGGAGGTGGGCGGTGTACTGGCGGCGCAGGATCTCGATGGCCGACAGGTACGAGCCCGGCGGCACGATCCGCCCGTCGATCATGTCCCGCGGCCGGTCGAGGAAGTACAGGTCGCGGCGGGAGCGGTCGGGGATGGTGAGGAGGAAGGCGTTGCCGGTACGGCGCCCGGCCCGGCCCGCCTGCTGGGCGTAGTTCGCCGGACGGCGCGGCAGGGCGCCGAGGACGACGGCGGACAGGTCGCCGATGTCGATGCCCATCTCCAGGGTGGGCGTGCAGGACAGCACGTTGGGGTCGTTGAACCCCTCCCCCTTGCGGAAGGCCTCCTCGACACGCTCGCGCTTGCCCCGAGAGAGCAGACCGGTGTGTTCGGCGGTGATGACCTGGTAGGTGCCGGCGCGCCGGTACAGGCTGCGGTAGTAGTCGTCGCGGTAGTCGCGGTCCCGGTCGTGCCGGTCCACGGTCTCCAGCCACCGGTCGCCCGCGACCAGACGTCCGGACGAACAGCGGTACGACTGGCAGGGCTGCCCGTGGTACTGCGCCAGCAGCGCGGGATGAACGGTCTGCTCCCAGAAGCACTTCGGGCAGCGCACATACGACACGTTGACCTGGGCTTCGGACAGCAGCTGCAGGCGGACAGCGCCCGGCTGGAGGCCGTAGACGCGGACGGCCGTGTCGCGCGGGGTGCGCACCGAGAGCAGCCCGGCGTCGGTGAGCTGGGGCAGCAGCCGCACCCAGAACTCGTCGGCCTGCTCGCGGGTCATGTCGAAGCAGCGCTGAGCCCAGGACTGATACCAGGACAGACGCCCGGCGGCGAAGTCGAACTCGCTCTTCTGCTTGGGCCGGGCGAGCAGGAAACTCGGCGCGGAGACGCCCCGGGGAAAGGCCTTCATACCGCGCGGGCGGCCACCCCAGATGAAGTAGCGGCTCGTGCCCGCCTCGTCAAGGAACTTGTCCAGCCAGCGGTGCCCGACCGCTCCCCGCGTACGCAGCCGCTCCAGCAGGCCACGTAGGAATGCCAGATACCGGGTGTCATCGTGCGCCGTGAGCGCCAGCCCATGATGGGTGGACTCCTCGTGGACGGAACGTACGATCGCGACGGCCGCCCGCTCGTCGGGGATACCCACCCAGGCGGCAGCGGTACGGGTCAGTTCGAGGGTACGGCCGTTGCGGGAACGGTGGCCGAACTCCATCACGGCCTCGAACGCGAACCGCTCACCGATCAGGTCCCAGGTCCTCTTGTCCCCGCCGCGTCCCTTGCCCGACAGCAGACGCGCGACTCCCGCGTCGTCGTGCAGGTCCGGCGGGACGACAGCGGCGAGCGTCTCACGGTCGGTGGTGGACAGGACGACATCGGCGACGAGATCGTTCAGCGCAGTGGACCGCTGCTCGCTCAGGTGCTTGGTGAACAGGGCCCGCAAGGAGAAGGTGTACGAGCGGGAGGCGACGAAACCGGCCCGGTGCGCGGCATCCTGCACCGAGTCGTTGAACATCAGCGTCTTCGTCTCACGCTGTTTCTTGTCCATCTCCCCGCCGGTGAAGAGCTGAGTGATGGACGCGGCCGCGAGCGCGGCGGAGCCCGTACCGAGGAAGCGGATGGCGTTGTGCGTGCCGCACGCCGGGCACCAGTCGTCCTTGGCGGCCCGTTCCGCGGTGTCCCCCAACTGGACGAGCACAAAGACCGAATCGGGGCCGGCGGGCTGCGGGTTGCCCTCGTCGTCGTAATCGCCCTGAGGGTCGGGCAGGCGCAAGCGGCGGGAAGAACCGTCGAGAACCATGAGCACGCCCGCGCCACCGGTGGTCAGCGACCTCTGCTCCGCCCTGTTCATGGCGGTACGGCCGTTCCCTTCGCGAGCCTCGTTGTCCGTGGCCGCCACCAGGGTGCGCACCTTGGACTTGTTGGCCGTGACGGTGGCCCGGCGAATCTTGTGGGCCTCGAAGCTCAGCTCTTCCAGGTCCGACTCGGGAGCGAGTACCGACCAGCCGGAGCGCCCGCACTCGCGGCAGTACACCGCGGGCAGGAAGACCTTGGTGTCACGCGAGGTAGTCGTGTCGGGCGTCGTACGCAGCCGACTCTCCGCCCCGACCGTGTCCCAGGCGAACTCGGCCTTCGGCCAAGGCAGTACGCCCCGGAGCATGCGCGTGACGGACCGCGCCCACTGGTGCACCTCGACCTGTACGAAGGGGCGGCTGATTGCGGCCGGTGTATCCGGATCGCGTGCCACGGACAGCAGGGCGACGAAGCGGGCCAGTGCCACCGCGGCCACCTGCGGCCGCGTCGTGATCGCCTCGTCCCAGCTCTTCGCCCCACTGCGGCGCATCACGTCGAGCACCTCGTCGTAGGTGCACACAGTGCCGTCGAAGGCCTTCAGAACCGCATACGTCAAACGGTTGCGCTTGAGCACGGCGCCGAGGACGACCGGATCGGTGCTGCGGCGTCCAGTGACGGCTTCGGCAAGGTCCGCGAGCGCCTCGGGGCCGGAAGCCGGGTCCGGCAGGGCGGTCAGTGCCTCGGGGGGTGCGGCCTGTCCGGGAAGAAACTTCGCGTCCGTGATCGACTCGTCGAGCATGAACTCGTCGACCGTCAGCCGGTTCTCGCCGACGATCGCATCCTCGGTGAACTCGGTGCCGAAGACGTTGCCGGCCACGGAAAGAAGCTGCCGCACTCCGTCGGCATCGGTGCCGGAGGCGAGGGTCGCGGAGGTGGCGACGGGAGTGATCGTGCCCAGTGGCTTGCCGGGCTGGTTCGCGCCGACGGCGATGGCGAGGCGGCGCAGCAGCATGGCGACGTCGGTGCCCTGCGCGCCGTCGTAGGTGTGGAACTCGTCGACGACCACGTAACGGATGTCGCTGTCGTCCCACAGCGGTGCGTCGGCGGCACGCTGCAGGAGCAGATCGAGCATCTTGTAGTTGGTGATCAGGATGTCCGGCGGCGACAGCCGCATGTCCTGCCGGCGCGTGTAGACCCGGTCGTAGTGCGTCGCCGCCTTATCCCCGATGTACAGGCCGGCCCGTACGCCGCTCAGCTCGTCGTAGTCGGTGAGCAGCGCGTTGATGCGGGCCGCCTGGTCGGTGGCCAGGGCGTTCATCGGGTAGAGGAAGATCGCCTTGACCCCGCTGTTCCCGGCCGCGCGCTCGCGGGCACAGTGATCGAGCACGGGGTAGAGGAACGACTCTGTCTTGCCGGAGCCCGTACCCGTCGTGACGAGCGTGGGCTGAGGTACGTGCCCACCCTTCGAGGTAAGCCGGGCGAAGGCACGGGCCTGATGGGCGTACGGCCTCCAGTCGTCCGTACGTACCCAGTCCAGGTGTTGCTCCCAGCCGTCGTCGGCCGGGGTGAAGGGGGTGCGGAGCCGAAGGTACGGGCCGCGGAACATGCCCGTCGTCTCGTCCCCGAGGAAGGCGTGCAGCGCCTTGCGAACGCCCTCGTCGGCGAGGCCGTACGTCGTAGACAGGTACTGGAGCAGGCTCTCCTTGAGTCCCTGTGCTTCGAGGGTCGGCCTCACCGGGTCGGAACCTCCATCTTCTCCGGGTCCCAGAGACCCTTATTCACGGCTTCGTCGAGACGCTGTTTGAAGTAGGCGTGGGCTTCACGCATCTCGCGCTCGCGGTCGGCCTTGTAGAAGGGGGAGGTGTAGCCGTCGGGGACGGGGACGGTGGTCTCGGGGTCCTTCTCGTAGGCCTCCTGGTAGGCCTCGAACTGGGTCCAGTGGTCCTTCGTCTGGTCGAAGCCGTACGTGTGGTGCTTCCCGGCGATCTTCCGCTCGGCTGCGTCGAACCAGGTCACCCGGTCGAAGTCCTGCATGATCGGGAAACGGGCACGGTACATAGCGATGAGCGTGTCTGCGTCGATGCCGAGCCAGACGGCGACGAGCGCGTCGATCTCAACGAGGGCGGCGCGGCGGGCGTACTCGGTACGGAGCGGGGTGTCGCGCTTCCAGGTGGGGGTGACGGCGTGCAGCTCGGTCGTGAGGTTGGGCCAGTCGATGGCCCAGGGCTCGTAGCCGGGCCACTTGGGGTCGTAGAGCTCGGACCAGAGGTCGGCGTAGGCGGTGGTGAGGGCGTTGAGGCGGAGGGTGCGGAGGAGGAGGGCGGGGGCCAAAGGGTGGCCTCCGTGAGGGGCAGGCATCGTGCGAGCACCGGCCGTTTGGAGGTCTGAGCGTCCAGATGTCCGCAAGAAGTAGTCCAACGGCAGGGAAAACCAGAACCCAGCGGTAAGCGCCGTGGCGTAATTATCTGCAACTTGGGCGCTATAGACCATGTGAATATGCGATGCCCCCGGGGGGACCAACGCAGCGTAAAGCGCACGCTCCGTGTCTGGCGCAATCTGGCGCCGCCAGGCAAGCCGCATCCTCTGGCTGTACGGCTCACTCGCCTTGCCGAGCAGAAATTGACTGATCTGCTCATCCTCGATCTCTTGCGGCTGCACCCCATGCTTCTCCGCGAGGTACAGTTGCGCTTGTTCCCACTCACTCCTCGAGGCGAGCAAGTCCTCGTACTTCCTCCAGTTGCGCCATTTCTCCTGCGCGCTGAGGAATATTTCACGCGAGGCGACACGCCGGTACTCTGACTCAGGTACCGCGTTGTCCGGAATAACCCTCGGGTTCAGCCCCAGAATCTCGCCGCCACCCTGGCTTGGCTGTTTAAAAAGCGGGTTGGCCACGCTGATCTGCGGCCCCCTCAAAATAACCTCACTCCACGACGCCGCGCTATAATCATCCTGGCCATCAATGCCAGTGTTATAGTCGATCAGTCTCTGATTCCGAGCTGGGCCGTATTGAGCTTTCTTCGCAGCACCCTCATCAAACCCGATGAAGATTTGCGGGTTTAGCACATCAAGGCGCAAAGGAAAGCAACCCAATGCGTCGATAGCAGGGTCTTCCGCCGTGCTCACCGGAGCCAGCAGGCGTGTGTTCTCAAGCGGTCCCTCATCGCCCGAAAGGCGACGCCACCGCTCTAGGGTGTCACGAGTAACGCGGACAACACGCTTAGGGTGTGGACGTTCGTCCCAGCTCCCCCTGTACTTCACACCTGGATCTTCGTCGCCTTCGATTGCACTGAAGGACAGTCGAAGCGCATCAGTCGAGAAGAGCCAAGACAGGTTAGCGAAGTCGATGCCCCCTGGCCGACCATAGATGTGAACACCAAATTCCATCGAGTGGCCAACCGGTTCAGGAAAGAGTCGCCGCTGGTTGACAAACCCGCCATGTACGCGCAGCCGCTCATACGCCGCCGCTCGAAGCGCAGCCTCCTTGTCCGCTCTAAAGTGAGTGTCGGGATGCACCATCCCGGACGTCCCAGTGCATCCGGCGTGATCCCACACCTCGCACATGAAGGCTCGATAGAGATCTGGCTTGGTTCCCGAGATGAGCGGGTACACGGGCAAGGCCGAGAGGTAGTTCGCCGTCGCTACCGTGCTCGTCACCTCAGCGAGCAGGTACTCCTGTACCTCCTCGCGCGCAAGCTCGGCCATCCGTCGCCGGTTCTTCTCCTCCGCCTTCGGCTTCTCCGTGAGCATGAACCACGGCTCGTACTCCGCAAGAACCGGGTCTTCCTTCCACTCCGGCCGCACCCACGGCGGGTTACCCACCTGTAGATCGAATCCGCCTGCCTCACCGGAAAAGACACCCACGAAGTCCAGCTCCCAGTGCAGGAAGCCCTGCTCATCGGCGATGTCACGGACGACCCGCATCCAGGGGTAGCGGGTTTCGACCGCCTTCCGCGCATCGTCCATGTCCATCTCGGGCTGAGTCTGAATCAGCTCTTCGAGGGCCTTCAGCTCCTCAAGCGATTCGAGGGACGCCAGGATCGTCCCCTGCTGCAGGTCCTTTGTGCCGACCATGGACTCCAAGAAGGCGATCCAGTCATCCAGGTCCGCAAGCGGAATGACGTCACGCCGGCGCACCTGCTCGCGAGGCTTCTTCGGCTTGGACGAGGTACGCGCCTTTTTGTCCTCCTGCTTCACGAGCTCCTCGTCGGCCCCATCCTCCCCCAGGGACATCTGGTCACCGTCCATGGCGAACAGCATCTGGGGCTCGTCGAATCGCGGTACGGCTGTGGGCTCAGGGGCAGGCGAGGGCGCCTCGCTCTCAACGGCAGGCCCAGCCACCCCGACTACCCCGGCCACCGACGACAACAGGGCATCCAGATCCGCCCCCGCCTCAGCCGCAACCACCGGCGCCGTGCCGTACTCCGCGTCCGTCCCGTCCAGCAGCCCCACCTTGTCCAGCGGCCAGAACCACAGCGCGCACCACGCATCCATGACCTGCTTGAGGCGCCAGTAAGGGGAGCCCTCCGCCTCGAAGAGGTCCTTGAAGACCTGTTCCTTGGTCAGTGGCAGGCTCTGGTCCGCGTTCTGCTTGTCGTGGCGGAGGAAGGCGTACTCCTCCGCGTCCTCCTCGCGATCGGTCCCCCATACATCGATCGTGCGGGCGATCTCCTGCTCGCTGAGTTCCATGCGCTTGGCGACAAGCTTCCACAGGAACTCGACTCGACGGGCCGCGGCCTGCAGCCGGGCCAGCTGGCTCGCCTTGCCGCCCGTCGTCTTGGGCTTGCTCTGGATGCCCTTCTTCCAGGCCTTCAGCTGGTTGACCTGTGCCCCGGCGAGCTGCTCAACCAGTTTCTTCGCGTCGCCGCTCGCCCCCGCGACCGCACCCCACCCAGGCGTCGGCAGGAGGAACTGGTGCACGGCCCCGTCCGGCAGCGGCTGCTCCGCGCCGTCATCGGACGCCCGGAACGGCAGCTTGGTCGGCGTCTGCGCGCCAATGATCCGCTCCTTCTTGAGGCGCTCGGCCTCGTACACCCACCGTCGCGCCCCGATCAGGGAGTTGCCGCGCCGCAGGTGCAGGCCGAACCACGGGGCACGCATACCGGGATGCATGGTGTTGAGCCACAGCGACACCTCGGCGAGCTCGACACCCGTCTCGTTGAGGTCGATCCCGTACGCGTTGTGAAGGGCGATGTACGCCTTCACCTTCTGCTTCGCTTCGAGCGCCTTCGACGTGTCCAGGTTGGCGCCCAGCTCCTCCTGTCGGCGCTTGAGGTACTCCTCGGCGACCAGGTCGATCGCCTTGTTGAGGAACGCGCCGGAGCCAAGGGCCGGCTCGCAGATGGTGTAGCGCAGGAGTTCGCTCGCGCGGGTGCGGACCGTGTTGCCGTCGGCGTCCTTCTCCTGGTCGAGGCGGTGCTTGAGCGCCAGCTCGACGGTGACCTCGGTGAGGGATTCGGGGGTGTAGTAAGAGGCGGAGGTCTCGCGGTCGCGGCCGGCCAGGCGGTAGACGAACCGGCCCGGGGCGTATTTCTTGGGGCCGCGGAGGCCGTGCTGTTCGGTGTCCTGGGCGGAGTACACGACGTGTGTGTTCTCCGGGTAGTCGTTCAGCCGGTCGGCGGGGACGAGCCAGGAGCCCTTCTCGGGGTCGCCGTACTGCTTGCCGCCCTTCTTGGCGCCGGGCTTGGCGACCTCGGCCAGCTCCTGCTTCTCGTCGATGATGCCGGTGTACGACATCAGGCCTTCGTAGACGGCGCCGAGCTGGTTGATGCCGAGGTTGCGGTAGGAGATGAAGCCGCCCTGCCGGCCCTTCTGACCGGCCTCCTTCAGGGTGAGCAGGCGCAGTACCTGGTGCAGGGCTTCGTTGCGCAGCCGCAGGTCGAGCCACCGCGGCGCCTCGTCCCCGTCTTCGTCCCACCGGGGGTCCAGGACGCCGCTGCCGATGAGGGTGATCGCCTTCGGGTCGAACAGCTCGCTGCGCAGCGGCTCGAAGCGGAGGCCGCGCTGTTCGCTGCGCTCGGCGGCGGGCTTGGCATCGTCCGCTTCGGTGCCGTGCGGGCGGTGTCCGAAGTTGACCTTGTTGAAGAGGACGTCGAGGGAGGCGTAGAGGTGGAAGCCGTCCCGGCTGTCCTCGTCGACGAGCTTTCGCTCGCGCGCGACCAGCTCGCGCAGTCGGGCGATCGAGTAGCCGGCCTCGTAGGTGGAGTCGTCGGCGGGCAGGATGCCCAGTTCGGGGCGGGCCTCCGCGTACAGGAGGAAGAGGATGCGGTAGAGGTAGCGCAGGGATTCGCGGGTGAGCTGCTTGGCGAACGGGCCCTTCTTGAGGTCCTCGATCTCCCGTGGCTTGACCTTCGCCTCGCGCAGGCGGGCGAGCACTTCGTTCGCGATGATCTCGACCGACTGCTGGAGTCCCTTGCGCAGCTCGGAGTTGACGCCGACGGCGTTGTCACGGGACGCCTTCAGCAGGTCGTCGATGCGTCGGCCCTTGCCGTCGGGGCGGGGCGCGAGCATGTCGTGCGAGAAGAGGGCAGCGAGGAGGGAGAGTTCGCCGGCCTTGGCCGTGTCGTTGCGGGCGAGGGCCGCATCCAGGCCGGCGGCGAGGTAGCGGCCTTCGGCCCAGGCCTTGCGGTCGGCGAGGACCAGCACACCACCGCACAGCAGCAGGACGAAGCGGGGAGCGTCGCCGCCGGGCTCGTGGAGTTCGCTCTGGAAGAGCCAGCCCGCCAGCTTCTCGCCGACCTCGAGGAGGCCGTTGGTGGTCTTGAGGGGGTGGAGGAGCTGTCCGGCCTCGTCGGGGTCGAGGGCGTCGTCGAGGGAGTCGGTCCAGCCGCAGTCGAGGGCGACGATGCCGTCCCCGTGCCAGGCCACTTGGAGCTCGTACTCCTTGCCGGCGTTGTGCACGGTGATCGGCTGCTTGGGCCGCTCGCCGTAGCCGAGGGCCTTGAGGACGGTGGTGTGCCAGGCGGTGATGCGCTCGGCCCACTCCCCCGTCGGGTCGTCGTAGGTGCTGCCGGGTTCTTCCTGCTGGGCGCGGAGGTGCAGGAAGGGGCGCACGGTGGCCAGGTAGTCGCCGCGGAGCCGGGGCAGGAGTTCGCGCGGGGTCGGCTGGGGATCGTGGGGGTCGGTCTCGCGACCGGTCCACAGGGTGAACAGGCCCTCGTCGCCCGCCTTGCCCTTCTTGAGGGTGTTCTCCAGCTCTTCGCTGAAGTAGTGGGCGGAGAGGTATTCGCCGCGGTTGGCGAAGGAGTCGTAGGTGTAGCTCATCGTGCGGACTCCTCGGCGTGCGCGGTGGACGCGGTGGTGGCGTGAAGGGGTTCGAGGACGCAGAGGACCCGCAGCATCGGGTCGCCGTCGGTCCGCAGGCGGCGTACGAGGTCGCGGCGGCGGGCGGCCGTGTCGTACACCTGCTGGATGCGGCGCTGCTGGTTGCCGACGGCGATCAGGGCGCCCTGCTCCCAGACCTGCACCCGGTCCTCGTACGGGGCGAGGTAGGAGTCGACCTGCTTGTCGTAGTCGGCGCGGCGCTCGCGCAGGTGGGTCTCGGCCGCGTCGACGGCCGCGGGGACGAGTTCCTGGAGGAGGTCGGGGGCGACGGGCTGGGCGCGGCCGGGCATACCGGGGCCGACACCGCAGGCGGCGAGGAACGCCGAGTCCATGCGCCATACGCGAGGGCTGCCCGCGGTGAGCCCGGTGACGGCCATCCACTCCACGACCGTCGGCTTGCCCGCCGCGTTGGAGTACACGCCTTGCAGGAGGTAGACCGGGCCGGTGAGGGCTTCGGGCAGCGCGGCGTCGATCCGCTTGGCCTTGACGGGGTCGGGCTGGAAGGCGAGGACGAACGCCTCGTCGTACTGCAGCTTGGCGAGGACCTTGTCCGTCACCCAGTCGAGCACGGGGTGGATGTCGGAGGCGTAGGAGACATTGGGCCACTGGGAGGTGGGCTGGTCCGTCTTGCCCTGCTTGGCGTTGCGGGCGGCCTCCAGACGGTCGGCGGCGTACTTCTTGTCGAAGGTGATGCTCAGCGTGCCGTCGTACTTGGACGTCGTGAGGATCTTCTCCTGTTCCAGGTACGACTTCGGCAGCGCCCGGAAGCGGTACTGCAGGTCGTCGGGCGGAGTGAACTCGATGCGGCCATGGGCCGTCTCGGGCTTCCAGCCGAGGGCCGCACGCTCGGCCTCCGGGTAGATGAGGTCCATCGCGGCGTGGAAGTACGCCTTCGTGTCGGCGAAGACGTGGGGGACGTCGGCCTCGGGCACCGGGGCCGTGCCGAGGGTGGCGGGAGGGGCCGTGGGGTCGGCGAGCCGGGCGTTGGCGCCGGCGAGGAGTCCCGCGAGGACCCCGCCGGACTCCTGCTGCGACTGCTTGATGGAGCGCTCGACGGTGCCGCCCTTGATGAGGTCGCGGGTGAGGCGGTCCTCTTCCTTCTTGTCGTTGTAGAGGCCGGTGACGGCCTCGGCGCTGCCCTCGCCGGTCTCGATCTCGTGTGCCTGGGCCTCGCGCCGCAGCAGGCGGGCGCCGACGAGCCGGTCGTCGAGCGTGAGCGTCTCTCCGCTCTCCTCGTCGCGCCGCCAGGGCACGTCGGCGGTGAGGGTGAGGGCACGGAACTCGGGGCTGACCGCCTGCCCGTAGCGGTCGATACGTCCGTTGCGCTGCTCGATGCGGATGAGGGACCAGGGCAGGTCGTAGTGGATGAGGTCGTGGCACTGGTGGTGCAGGTTGACGCCCTCGGAGGCGATGTCGCCGGTGAACAGCAGCCGTACCGGCTCTTCGAGCCGGCCGAAACGGTCGACGATCTCCTGCTGCTGCTGGTCGTTGGTGGTGTCGCCGTGCATGACCTCGACGGCTCCGCCGTACGCCTTCCAGGGACGCGTCTCGTCGGCCTTCGCCTCGTTCTTCTTGAAGCCGAGCCGGGCCGGGACTTCCCGGGCCAGCCAGTCCAGGGTGTGGACCCGCTCGGAGAAGATCACGACGCGGCGCTCGGAGCGCGGTCCGACGCCGAGTTCCTTCAGGGTGCGCACGAGCGCGTCGAGCTTGGAGGAGTCCTGGTCGGTGAAGTCCGCGACCAGTGCTTCCAGCTCCGCGAGCGCCTTGCTCTCGGCGGCGAGATCGGCGCGGCGCTCGGGGGTGTCCACCGCCTTGGCCTTGCCCTTCGCCGTGCCCTTCTTCGGGTCGTCCAGGTAGGTCCGGCGGTTGGCGAGGGATTTCCGCAGGGCGACGTGGGAGGAGAGGAAGGCCTTCAGGAAGTTGTAACCGACCAGCGGATCGGCGCAGACCGACGAACGGCTGGGGTCTCCCGGGGTCCACTCGCTCGCGAGCTTCTCCAGGACGGCGACCTCCTTCGGTGTCGCCGGAGCCGGCACCGGCAGGGAGTCGCCTCGCTCGGCCCAGGGCTTGCCCTTGAGGCTGTCGCGTACCTCGCGGTCGGTCTTGGTGCGCCTGATGTAGAGGTGGTCGAGGTCGGCGACCTTGTAGTTCTTGGGGTCGGCGATGGCTGCCGGGTCGAGCATCCGGATCAGCTCGGCGAAGGATTCGGCATCACCGTTGTGGGGAGTGGCGGAGGCCAGGATCAGCGCATCGGTCTGCTCGGCGAGCCGGCGGGCGAGACGGTTGTTGCGGGTGCCCTTGTTCACGAGGTTGTGCGACTCGTCGATGACCACCGCGTCCCAGGTGATGTTCTCCAGGTGGTGGGCGTACGTCGCCGACTTGAGCGTGTCTACGGAGACGATGACGCGCTTGAAGTGGGCGAACGGGTTCCGCCCTGCCGGGATCTCCTGCTGGATGCGCTGGATGCCGGTGGAGTCCAGGCGTACGAGCGGCAGGGAGAAGCGGGTCCACAGCTCGCGCTGGAACTGCTCCAGCACGTGGGCGGGCGTGACCACGAGAATGCGTTCGCCGCGCCCCCGCCGGATCAGCTCCGAGAGCGTGACGCCGATCTCCAGTGTCTTGCCCAGACCGACCACGTCGGCGATCAGCAGCCGGGGCTGCGGGTTGCGCATGGACAGCGCCAGCTCGGCGGGGCGCAGCTGGTGCTGCTGCCGGTCCATGAGGAAGGAGTCGGCGAGGGCGATGCCGTGCTCGGTCTGCGGTAGCGCGGTCTTGCGGATGACCGCCTCGAGGTGGAGGCGGGCTTTGGCGTGCTTGGAGGTGTCGTCGGGCCTGAGCTGCGTCTTGCGCGGGTCGAGCACCTCGATCACGTCAAGCCCGGAGTAGAAGATCGCATCCGTGCCACGGACGAACGACGAAACGCCGCTGACCTCGACCATGAGTCCGTCGCGGGACTCCGAGACGGACTTCACGAGCCACTGCTCATGGCGGATGCGCACCTGGGCGCCGGGGGCGAAGACGGGCCTGGCACCGACCGGGTATGCCGACTGCGCCGGATCGGCGTCACGCCCTTCAGGAACCTCGGGCTGCGTCGCCGTGGTCACGTGGTGCTCCTCTGTGGACTGTGTTCTCGTGATGTGCAGTGTGGTCATGCAGGGCTGGCCTGAGGAAGCCGAGGTGGTGAGACAGGCGACTGCCGAATCCAGGGTCGACGCCGCTCGCTCTTTCTATCGCCCCTGGACCGGCCTCGTCGGTAGAAGGGTGGAAGAGTGGTTCAGCGCTTCGGCCACGCGAGCGCCGGCCCCACCGCGTAACGCTCGCGCAGCTCCTCGGCGACCCTCCGGGAAGCGGGAGGACGGCCCCTTTGTGGTGTGGGCGCAGCCGGGCTTTCGCTCGCGGGCTCGGGTACCTGCACGGACACAGGAGGGAGCGGGCTCACGGAGTCGCTCGCGGCTGGTGAGTCCGAACCGGATTCACCGCCGGGTGGCGCGACAAAGATCTCTTCCACAGCAATCGCAGGCTCTTCGCGCAGCAGTTTCTCGAGTGAGTCGAGCCGGTCCAGCATCGGTCCATCAGGCTGCGGCAGCACCATCGTGGAATGGTCCTTCGCCGTCGTCTCCTGGATCAGAGCGCGCCGTGCACGAGCCGGGCTCGTACCCAGCTGACGCATGAGGTCGGCACACTGCCGGGTCACCTCCTCCAGGGAGGGACGGTCGTCCGCCTTGTGCGCCAGCATGCCCGTCACGATCGGGGCCAGGTCATCGGGCAGCCCGGACAGATCGGGGCCGATCTCGGCGTTGACCACCTGCGCAGCGACGGCCTCCCACCGGGCGCCGTCGTACGGGTAGTGCTCGGTCGCCGCGTACAGAAGTACGGTGCCCAGGCCATACACGTCAGCGGCCTGCGTCACGTCCAGCTCGCCCAGAGCCTGCTCGGGCGGCATGCAGCGAACCGTGCCGATGACCATGCCGGCCTGCGTGAGCGTCCCCTTGGACGCTCCGACGAAAGCGCCGAGGCCGAAGTCGATGATCACCGGACCGAAGTCGCCGAGGATGACGTTCTGCGCCTTCAGGTCGCGGTGCACCAGGCCAGCGGCGTGCACAGCGGCAAGCCCTTCGGCCAGAAGCGCGCCCAGGCTCGCCACGAGCGGAGCGGACAGCGGACCCAGATCCCGCACGACGTCGGAAAGCGGCCGGCCGGGGACATAGTCCATGGCCAGCCAGGGCTGCTCTGCGAACGGGTCCGCCTCGATGAAACGGGCCACACGTCCCGTACCCGAGATCGTGCGCGCGATCGCCGCCTCGCGTTCGAACCGGGCGCGTGTGTGCGGGTCCGTGCGGTCGGGTCGGATCACCTTCACGGCGACCGGTTCACCCGCGACCGAGTAGGCGAGGTACACCTCCCCCATCCCGCCCGCGCCGAGTCGGCGCTCGACGAGGTACGGACCGATACGCGACGGCAGAGGCGCGCTGCTCACCGCACACCCCCTGACTCCCACAACAACAGCACAGCCTCGCTCGGCGCCTGCCTCCGCTCCGCCCCGGAAGGAGTAGAGCGCAGAGGCATGATCACCGACGAATCACGCCCACAGCCTACCGATCGACCTCCCACAGGAGAAAGTGATCACATAGGACTGGGCTGATCTTCCCGGCTCCGTGTCCGAAATCAGACCGCTATGGATGCGGCTCGGTGGTCGGCCCGCCAGACGACCGACCGCGCTTGCGCAGCGACCGCCTGGACACCGCGCAAGCGCGCTCCAGCTGAGCGCAGCAGCGTGCGTGATTCTCCGTGTGGCCCCCCGATAGTGGCCGCGTGGCAGAGGTGAGGAGGCTACTCGTCCTCGCCGCCCATCTCGCCATCGAGGTCCTCGGGCGTGATGGTGCGCCGGTACTGCGGGTGGTCCTTGTCCATCTGGAGGGCCCATCAAGATCCATTGTCAGGGTGTCCACTCCAAAGGATCAGCCTCAGAGGTCGTTTTCTCCCAGTGTTTCATCCCGGAATCGACTGTTTGGTCTGCGGTGTCGGGTCGCGCCAGGAGATGGCGTTCTCGCTGGTGAGGCG